>JANOAY010000746.1:0-4372 GCA_031411375.1 Pedosphaera sp.
GCTGTAAGCGTGAATGAAATCGCCGTGAGCATCGCCGCGCGCCTCGTGCAACGGCGCGCGGACAATGCTGTCCGCAGCAAGCTGCGGTGTGGTGAGGGCCCGTGATTATTCACGCCGCGCCGACGTTCGTAGCTTGCTGCGGACAGGAATGGCCGCGCGCCGGGCGTCAGCGCGAGTCCGTCGCCCAGCTCCGCCCCGGCACCGTGAACTTATGGCCGTCGGAGAAATTCACCATGCGCGGCTCAGTGCGGAAATTGTAAGCCGTGTAGCTGCGCGTCGGGCCGTTTTGGAACACGGCGTAGATCGGGTTGTCGGCGATTACGCTGCGTTCGGGGTGGCCCAGTTGTTTCAGCGCGTAAATCCAGTGCGCCGTGTTGGCGCGCGTGTTGCCTCCCTCAATGTTGGCCGCTGGCCCGGTGGCCTCGAACAAACGCGCTGCGTCGTTCGCATCGTTCAGCGCGCGATACATCCAGCTTACGTCCGGCCAGCTCTTGAATTGATCGCTGCCGAACTCCTTCACCAGCGCGCCGTAATTTTTCTCTACGTAATTCGGATACAGGCCGAGGTAGAGCGACCCGCCGTGCAGCGGCAGGAAGTTGATGCCATGCACCATCTGCGGGTCAGCGGAGAACCACGTCCCGTTAGCGCCCTTGCCACCCCAGACCATCGTCACGACGGACGCGGGATAGTTCGTGGGGAAATTGTCGCCGTGGACGTTGAACCAATATTCGTTGATGGCGTTCATCTCCGTGGTGAAGAGGTAAATGCCGAGGTCGCGCAGCGCGCGGTCGCCGATGGCTTCGCCGAGCAGAATGATCCCGCACCACGCATTCATGGCTTCGGACGAAGACTCGTTGTTGTTGCCGTCGGCGAAACGCGAGTGACCGCTGGCCCACGAGTGACCCGCGTACGGATCGAAGCAGCGCAGGCGCGGGAACATCGGGTCATCGGAAGCCGGACTCACGGTGTCACGAATGATCAGCTTCAAGATGCCGCCGAACCGGGCGTCGCCAGCCCACGCCGGGTCATGCCGCGCGATTTCCGCCGCCGCCTTGAGGAAGTAGCCGTAGTGAAAGTGATGATCGTTCAACTCGGTGTCGCTGCCGTAGCTGGCGGGATAGCCGATGAGCGTGCCGAGCTTCTCGTCGTAGTAGAACAGGTTCTTCGTCTTGGCCGTGCCGCTGACGTTCGTGGCGGTGAACCAGTTTTCAAGCGCGCCTTTCAATTGCGTGCGCAACTCCTCCGCCCGCGCCGTCAGTCCATGGACCTCGGCGAGCGGGATGGCCGTGGCGAGTTTGCCGAGCTGCTTGCCGGACCAATACGTGTCGCCCAGCGCGACGACGGGTTTGCCAAAATCATTTTTCAACAGCGTGTCGAACAACGCGCTCTCCATCCCTGCCACTTTCGGCAACGCAGGCAGCACGCCGGGAAACTTCATGGTGGTCGTGAATTCGCCGCCTGCGCCGAGCCTCATCGCGCCGCGCACCGAGCCGTAACTGAGCGGCAGCAGCGGGTGCGCGGTGTTACGCCACTGGTGCGGATAGAGCGCGAAGAGCGTTCCTGCATCCGTGCCCTCGTGGAGTTGGGTGGTGAACTTGTGTTGCGTGGTGACGGTTGCCGTCTTTTCGTCGTAGCTCCACTCGACGCGCGTGCCGGTGACGTGCGCGTGCGCGTGCTTTTGGAACAGCGCCAGCGTCTCAGGTTTCGCGTCCGGCAGCGTGGCCACGCTGAAATAATTCTTCGCGCTCTCGACGGACAGCACGTTGCCGCCAACTCCATTCCACTTCGCACCGGCGGGCGCGAACAAGCCGTAGTGCCGGCCGTTGATGCTCACGCCAAGCGTCGGCGCGCTCGCGTCACCGCTCCAGATTTGCGGTGCCTTGCCAAACGTCAGCCGCGCCGCGCCGCCTGCCGTCGTGGCGAAAACGAACGGCGAGCCGTGACCGTAGGATACGCGCAGCGCCTTCGCCCCTTCGGCGAACTGCACCGTGACAAACCAGTCGCTCGCATCCTCCACCGTGAACGTCGGGAATTTCGCCTGCGCCGAGTGGCCGAGGATGAAGTCATTCGTGCCGCCCGGCATGGAGCCGAAGATCGCCGCCTTGTTGGCCGTGAGGTTCGCGCCGGGATATGCCACGCGCAGGCCGCCGCTTTCGACCTGCACCGCGAGCGGGTGTGGGAAGTGCGCGAAGGTGTTGCTGCTCCAGAGCAACGAACTCCACCAGTCGTTCGAGGGGACTTTGCCGCGCAAGCCTGCGCCGCGATGCCGCACGGGCGGCGGCAACTTCGCGCCCGCCGGCAGGCGTGTGGTGTAGCTGGCGGAGCCGATTGGAACGATCTCGTCCGCCGCGCGGAGGTTGGTCGTGAGCAGCGCGATCAGCGCGGCGGCTATTTGGAACGTGCGGCGAGTTTTGCTTTCCATTTGGGGTAATCTTTCTCCAATAGCGTCTCCGGCCAGTAGCCGAGCCACGAATAGCCGGTGCGGCGCTCAATCTCGATCTCGGCGAACGACTGTTTTTTCACACCATCGCGACCGGCGAAAATAGGTTGGCCCGTTTCAATTTCGTAGAAGCGCGCCCACATTGGTTTCGCGGCGGGATTGTTCTTCACGACTTTGTCTTTGTGCCCGTCCGCGTCTTTCGTTTCCACGAGTTCAATCCCGGAAATCTTCGCAGACTCCAGCCACGCGACAGCGGCGTCCACGGCGCGCATGATTTCCGGCGAAGGATTCTCAATGCTCATCAGCAAACGCGTCAGACCGACGGACTCCGAGCCGCTGAGTGAGGCCAGTTCAAAAGTGCGGGCTGGCTGCGGGCGGAAATCAATCTCGTCATGCTGCGCGCACCAGGCGGTCAGCTTGCCGTTCACTTTGATCTGGCAGCGAAGAATGCAGTCCACGCCGAGATTGAAGGCGCGTTGCGCGGCGGCACGCTGGACGGGCTGGACGAACTCGTAGCCTTTCTCCGTCGCGACTTCGCGGAGGAAAATCATCAGCCGCGCCATCGAGTTGTCGTTGAACGTAATGTGGCGGTGATACTTGTTCGCGGGTGGCGGCGCGTACTGCGGCCAGCCGCCGTTAGTGTATTGCGTCGTGAGTATGTGGGCGAGGCCGCGCGTGAAGGCGTTGGAAGCTGAACGCGCCACGCTGGCATCCGGCGCTCTGATCAGCCGAGCGAGGAGGCGCAGTTCGTCGGTGGTCGCGCCGTTGTCGAAGGTGCCTTGCAGTTTCGCGCGCTCGCCGGTGAAA
Source organism: Pedosphaera sp. (assembly GCA_031411375.1). Taxonomy (GTDB): domain Bacteria; phylum Verrucomicrobiota; class Verrucomicrobiia; order Limisphaerales; family SIBH01; genus JANNGC01. The sequence continues at coordinate 3,248 of JANOAY010000746.1, forward strand.
GGTTTCGTGGTGTCGGTGTTCTTCGGCCAGCCGCCCGTTTCGGCCTGCCAGGACAAAACATTTTCCGCCACGCGCGCGGCCTCGGCGGAGTGGAACCAGGCGTCGGGCTTGGTGAGGTGCGCGCCCACGCGGTCGGCGGCAGGGGCGGAGAAACAGGAAGCGGCAAAAATCAAACTGCAGAGAAACAACAAGCCCCGTGCTGAATGGAAGCGTGTGCTGGAACGGGAGACTCGAAAGTCTCCCAACCTGCCGACACGAATGTCGGCGTTACGTAGCGCCGGCTTTCCAGCCGGCCGGTTACGAGGCTTTCCGGCCTCGTGTTTCAAAGCGCAGAGCCAGGCTTTCATTTGCGGTTTCGGGCCGCCGCCAGTTGTTTCGCCAGTCGGATCGCCGCGATCATGCTCGAAGGATTGGCGAGGCCTTTCCCCGCGATGTCGTAGGCAGTGCCGTGATCAGGCGAAGTGCGGATGAAGGGCAGGCCGAGCGTCCAGTTCACGCCGGTGTCAAAGCCGATCATCTTCAGCGGGACCAAACCTTGATCGTGATACATCGCGACCACGGCGTCGTAGTCGCCACGGAAGACTTGGTGGAAGAGCGTGTCGGCGGCGAACGGGCCGTGGACATTGCAGCCGCGCGACTGCATCGCGGCGACGGCAGGCGCGATGGTGGTGATTTCCTCGCCGCCAATTTTGCCACCTTCGCCCGCGTGAGGATTTAGTCCGCAGACGGCGACGCGTGCGCGGGGCAAGCCGAGATCGCGGCAAGCTTGCGCGGCGAGTTCGATGGCGAGTTCAATTTTCTCGCGTCGCAGGCGCGCGGCGACTTCGCGAATGGGGACGTGAATGGTGGCGAGCGCGACGCGCAGCCAGCGGTCCCGGTCATCGCAGCCGAGGAGCATCATGGCGGTGCGATCCGTGCTGGCCATTTCGGAGAGCAGCTCGGTCTGGCCGACAAAGTTTTTCTCACCGGCGTTGATGATGGCTTCCTTGTTCACTGGCGCGGTGACGAGGCCGCGGGCTTCGCCGCGCAAACAAAGTTGTGCGCCGTGGCGGAGGCAGGCGAGCGCGGCGCGGGCGTGCTGCGGAGCGCCGGTCTCCGACCCGGCGTGTGGCGCGTTGATTGGTG
>JANOAY010000747.1:0-2341 GCA_031411375.1 Pedosphaera sp.
GATCATCTGCGCGGCGGTGAACGCAGCTTCCTTCGCCGCGAGTGTCGGTGCCAGCAACGCGGCCAGAGCTTCGCGCTCATTCAAGCCCAGTGTGAGGTTCACCAGCGGTTCGGAGAGCGTCGCTAGCGCCGGGCCGCCGGCGCGCACGACGGCATCGACCAGCGCGCGCGTGTGCGGAACGGCGGAACTCATCACAGCGGCAACGACGAAACTGTCGGTGTGGTTCGCCACGGCGAGCCGGCCCAAGGCTTCGCCCGCGCGCGGGTCGTTCCATTCGCCGAGCGTGCAGGCGAGTTGGAGCCGGACTTTGGCGTCGGAGTCATCGAACAATTTCGCGGCGGCGGCGATGACTTCGGGAGAGGTTTGTTTCTCAGCCAGGCGCAGCGCGTTCTCGCGAAGGCCGGGATGCGAGTCGGTGAGCGCGCGCGTAACACTGGCGGTGGAAAGCGCTCCCAGACCATCGAGCACGCAAAGCGCGTGAAGGCGAGCGAGCGGGTTTGCACTCTCTGAGGCGAGCTTCGCGAGAGAAGCCGTGGCGGATTTGTCCGCGCGCCAGAGCAACATCATGTGTGCCTTGTCGCGCTGCCATTCATTCGGCGAATCCAGAGCGGCGACGAGTTCGGTGGTGCTGAGCTTGTCGAGGCGCAGCAGTTGGCGCGGTTGCTTGCCGACGGGGAAGACGCGGTAGATGCGGCCCTTGTCCTCGCCGAGCCGGTAGTGCGGAAGCAGTTCCGCGCGGCCATTGGCGGGCAGCCAGTCTGGGTGCTCGATCATGTAGCGATACATGTCCACGATCCAGAGCGCGCCGTCGGGACCGGTGCGCGTCATGACCGGGCGGCTCCAGCGATCCTCGCTGGCGAAGAAGTCCGAGCGTTCCTCACCGCTCGCACGCCGCGTAGCGAAGGTCACGCCGTCCTGCGTGATGACATTGCGCTGAACGAGATTGTGAAACGGCTCGCAAGTGAAGGCGTGCATTTCGTTGCCCGCGCCCGGCGAGCTTTTGCCGAAGAGCATTTCATCGCGGTAAATCATCCCGGCACACGCCGAGGTGAAATGGCCGGCGTTCTCGAACGAGTGAAAGCGTTTCTCCGGCGAACTCACCGGCCACACTTTCGGATTCAGCGGGACCACGACTTGACGCGTCGGGTCCGGCGCGGCGACATGCGGATTGCGGCGAAGATAGCGGTCGGCGAGCACGTAGTGCCAGAGCGGGCGCGAGTTCTGCGTGCCGAACCAGTGGCCCCAGTCGTCGCGGTTGCGCCCGAACTGCGACGGCCCGCTCTCCGGCTCCAACTCACCCGTGTCGGGACGGAAGCGAAAGTCCAGCGCACCGACGGCCACATCTTGGCCCGCGCGCGTTGAACGAATCTTGTTGCCCGTGCCGTGGCCGCGATGATGCCCGCCCGCCGCGCAGTAGACCCAGCCGTCGAGTCCCCAGCGCAAACCGTTCGCGCGCAATTGCTGGTTGCCTTCGAGCAATCCGCTGATGAGCACTTCGCGTGAGTCGGCTTTGCCGTCGCCGTCGGTATCGCGCAGGAAAACAATCTCCGGCGCGGCGGTGATGATGACCCCATCGCGCCACGTCAGCAGGCCCGTGGGAAAACTGAGACCGTCTGCAAACAAGGTTTGCTTGTCGTAGCGTCCGTCTCCGTCGGAGTCCTCCAGCACGCGCACGCGTCCGCCGGGCTTGCCCTTGCCGTCCATGCCCATCGGGTAATCCGCCATTTCGACGACCCAAAGCTTTCCGTCCGGCGACCAGTCGATGGCCACGGGATCGAGCACGAGCGGTTCACTGGCGACGAGTTCCACGCCGAAGCCGGGCGTGACATGAATCTTGCGCAGAGATTCGAGCGGCAAGAGCGGCAGTGAATCCGGCGCGCGAGTGGCAACAACAGTCTTCGGCGGGGTGAGCGCGGAGGTCTGGTAGTGCGCGGCGATCTCGGCAGCGGCCAGTGCGCGCGGATACAACGCCACTTCATCGAGCTTGCCCTCGAAGTTAAACATCCCGTCGTTGCGTCCGCCGATGAAGACGGAGTTCTCGCCCGCCGAAACGGTGTGTCGAAACTCAGCGGAAATCTCTGGCTCCGCGCGACCATCGAGATGCACGCGCACTTTTCCGCCTTCGCGCACGAGCACGACATGATGCCACGCGCGCAGCGCCAGCGTCGTGCGCCCGACCAGCACCTCGTCGCGTTCGTTGCCGTTGAAGAGAATCAGCTTGCCCGTGAGGTCGGCGCGAAACGTCCCGCCGATGCCGAGATGTTCACCGCGCGCGGCCTTGTCGCCGTCGGGGCCACGCGAGAAAACGTAGCCCGCGACGGCGCGCGCGTCGGCAGGCAGT
>JANOAY010000748.1:0-2073 GCA_031411375.1 Pedosphaera sp.
CGGACGTGCTCACGCCGAGGCGCGGCGAGCGTCCGAATTCTCCGATGGCCACGACCAGCGTCTCCTTGTGCAGGCCGCGATCATCCATGTCTTGCAACAGCGCCGCGAGTCCACTGTCGAGTTTCGGGCAATGCAGATCGCGCAGCGGGCCAAAGTTCGCGGCGTGCGTGTCGAAGGCATCGACCGTCGGATTGCCATTCGCCACGGCGGGCCAGTTCACCTGCACAAAGCGCGTGCCCGCTTCAATCAACCGGCGTGCCAGCAGCAAGCCTTGGCCGAAGGTGTGCCGCCCGTAGAGATCGCGCAGCGCCTCTTTTTCCTTCGCGAGATCAAACGCGTCACGCGCGCGGCCCGAGGACACAAGGTCGAACGCCCGCTGGTAATACTTGTCGATGGCGTATTTCTCGACGGCCTTCTCCATCTCGGGCATCGCGCCGTTGACCTTTTGCAGCAGCGATTCGCGGCGCGAGAGACGTTCCTTGGTGATCTCTTTCCGCAGCGTCAGGTCATCGAGTTTGATGTCCTTGTTCGGGTCTTGATAAAACTGATACGGGTCGTAAGCCGCGCCGAGAAAACCCGCCATGCTGCCCTTGCCGATCACGTTGCTCTCCTGCGTCGGGCGCGGGAGCATGACGAACGGCAGCATCGGCACTTCCGGCGGCTTGAGGCGCGCAATCTGCGAGGCGGCGTGCGGAAAGTCGTTCGGCGCGGGCGGCTCGAGCTGGCCGGACGGCGAGACGCGGTCGGGCGTGTAGCCGGTCATCATCTGGTAATGCGCAGCGGTGTGATTGAACAGACCGGCGGGCGTGTAACTCACGGAACGGATGAGCGTGGCCTTGTCAATTTGCTGCGCGAGCTTCGGCATCACCTCGCTGAAGTGAATGCCCGGCACCTTCGATTTGATCGACTTGAACTCGCCGCGCACGTTCGACGGCGCGTCCGGCTTCGGATCCCAGATGTCGATGTGGCTCGGCCCGCCTTGCAGGAAGACGAAGATGACGGACTTGGCCTTGCCCCAGCCGGGCTTGCCCTTCGGCGCGGGTGTCTCGGCCGCGGCGGCCTGCAAGCGCAGAATGTCCGCGAGCGAAATGCCGGCCATGCCCATGCCGCCGACGCGCAAGAATTCGCGGCGGCTGAAGCCGTCGCAGGTGCTGCCGGATTTTCCTGGAATGCTGATCATAATGCCTCCTGTGTTTGCCTGACGGCGGATTGGGACGGATGAACGGGCGGAAGCGCGTTCTTCTTCTGACGGTTCACGACGAACAAAACGATGCCGACGATGAGCAGCGGCACAACAATCATGCCACCCAGCACCACGGTGATGAGCAGCAGTTCCCAGCCTCCGATGAATGCGGCGAGTGCGGTCATGGTTTGCGAAGTCTGAAGTAACGCTGCGTACCCGGAATCCCCAAAGTCACTGCGAACTCGTTTCCAACAGCAACGGGAGTGTTCGTCACAACATTCCAAATCGTCGCAGGCAAACTGTCCGTGGAATCAAGGCGATAGCTCGGTGCATTTGTCGTCCATCTCACCTGAACATTCGTCGCACTTGTTTTGCGAATCGTAAGTGTCGGAACGGGTTCGAGGTTCACAACAAAGCTGCCGACGTTGTTGGTCCACTCAAAGCCATCCATCACTCCAAGAAAAAAACGCGTTGCGCCCGGCGGAACAATGACTCGTTGGATTGAATTTGTGGTCGTCAATCCATCGCCAATGAAGAAGACCTGCTTTAACGAAGGGGCGATAATCGGCGCGTCGGGCAAATAAGGGAAAGCTGATGGCGATGCTGAGAGATTTGGCTGTGCATCATTCAGAAAGACACCGAGCAGGCTGTTAAGCGGCGCGGTAAAATTTCCCATTCCGTTTTCTGCTCCGGCACGGTGAACCGTAGATGGACCACCATCAGGCGGGTAAAACGTCCGGTCCGGGCGAAAACTCACAAGCCCCGTTGCTGACAATGTGAACATGTTTCCCGCAACTATCGGCAGGCCAGTAACTAGAAGTGGCGAAGCAGCTGGAGCGGTATCTCCAGCGTCCGCAGTTGACCCATTCGGCATTCCAGCCAGCCACGGA
>JANOAY010000749.1:0-6747 GCA_031411375.1 Pedosphaera sp.
GACTTCGCCCAATCGGCGATCTGCTCGGCGCTGGTCTGCGCCGCTTCGGCAAAAACATTGTTGAGAGGTACAAATGACATGCGAGTCACTTAATTTCGTTCCGTAAAATACACCGCACGCTAGTCAAAGTTGCGTCGAGCCGTCAAAAGATTGTTTCCTCGGCGCGGTGGGTTGGGTCGCGCTGCGACCAAACCAGCCCGCGCAGAGCGGGCGGGCTGAATGGAACGTGCGCGCACTCTCCCCGCGCCGCTCTGCGCGCCGCGACGGCTCGCAGCGCGAGCCGTTCCATGAAACGCCGGGCCGGAAATTGCCCCGTCTTTTTCGGCCCTGCGGACTGGTACTTCCCCCGAATGCGCGCGGATATTTATTCCGCCAGAGTCGCGCCCATGAAAATCTGCATCCAGCACGGCGCGACGCGGCAGTTCCTCCGGGAGTCCGACGCGTGGACGGAGAGCAGCACGCTCGCGCGCCTCTTTGCCAACTCCATCGAAGCCTTCCGCCATTGCGTGGAGCACCGGTTGAGCGGCGTGAATATCCTGGTCGAGCGCGACCAGCCCCGCCCGGCCATCATCATCCCGGTGGAGATTCACGCCTCGACGGGGCAGGCGACCACGGGGTTTCCGATGGTGGCGGGGAAGTAGCCGCAGTTTGCGGCCAGTTGAAGCCGCGCGAATGCTCACCTTTCCGGCCCGTCGGGATTTTTCCCCGGCGGCAGTTCTTCAAATTGCGCGAAGTGTTCAGGCCGCAGCGGCTCGGAAACTTTGTGTTCCTCGCCAAACCATTTCCCCAAGTCCACGAGCTTGCAGCGCTTCGAGCAGAACGGGCCGAAGGGCGTGGCAAACCAGTCGCCACGCTTTTTGCAACTCGGACACTTCACATTCGTCGGCGTGCTCATGCGCTTTCGTCTTTTGGTCGCGCACCGTAGCCAGTGCGCGCAAGGGAGGCGAGAAATTCGGAGCGCGGACTTTCCAGTCCGCAGCAAGCTGCGAAAAGTCGGACGCGTCAAAAATTTACCAGACCTCACCATTCCGTGGCTGGCTGCGGACTGTAAAGTTCGCGCTCCGACAACGAACTTCGTTCGTGCCATCGCGCGCGGAGCGGTGTTACGAAACGCCTCACATGCGGCTGATTGGGCATCTCGACAACGACAAGGACGCGCGGACGTTCGGCGATTTTCTCTATGTGCAGCAGATCGAGACCGAGTTCGAGCACGAGGGCAATCAATGGGCCGTCTGGGTGCGCTCGGATGATCACGTCGCGACCGCCACGCAATTACTCGCCGAGTTCCGCGCCCATCCGAACGACTCGAAATATTTCGCCGGCTCGCCCGCCGCCAAGCTGCGCGAACAAGCGAAAGCCGACGACGCGGCGTATCGCAAGCGCGTGGTCAGCGGGAAAAAACTGCTGCCCGGCCTGAGCAGTCATGGCTTCGGCGTGGTGACGTATGCGCTGATCTTCGCGTGCGTGGGTGTCTTTTTGGCCTCGAAGTTTGGCGAGGATTTAGAGCGCCTCTCCATATTGTTCTTCACGCCCATCGAGGTGAGCGGCGACAGCGTGCAGTGGACGCGCGGTTGGGGTGCGTTGAAGAGCGGCGAAGTGTGGCGGCTGGTCACGCCCATTTTCATCCACTTTCCGACCGGCGGAATTCTCATCGGCCACATCCTGTTCAACATGATGTGGCTGCAACGAACCGGCAGCCTGTTCGAGGCCCGGCTGGGTTCGATTTACTTTGCGGCCTTCGTGCTGCTCTCGGGCGCGTTCTCGAACGCGGCGCAGTATTGGGTGAGCGGCAATCCGCTTTTCGGCGGCATGTCCGGGGTGAACTACGCGCTTCTCGGCTACTGCTGGGTGCGCGGGAGATTTGATCCGGCGGCGGGCATCGCGCTGGATCGGCAGAGTCTCATCTGGGCGATGGTCTGGTTCGGCGCTTGTTTCACCGGCTTCTTCGGCCCCATCGCCAACACCGCGCACACCTCCGGCCTGCTGCTTGGCGCGGCGTGGGCCTTCGTGGACAGCAAGCGGCGGTGAACTCGCGCCTAGTGGAATAAACGGGTGCGATTGAAAGTGGCGACTCTGCCTTGCGGCGTCGGACGGGTAAGGTGGGTCAGGCTTCCAGCCTGACGGTTCCGGCGGCATCCTGCCGCCGGTTCCGAGAGCGTTGCTCCCTGATGAACACGGGGCTGGGAAGCCCCGTATACCGTCAGGCTGGAAGCCTGACCCACTTCCGCCACCCGCCTCTTTCCATCGCACCCCATGCCAAGCACGCGCTTGCTTCCGTCGCGCGCGTGGTGTGAACTTTTCCCATGCGTTTCCTGAACTTGTTACTGCTCAGCTTTTGCTCGCTCGCGTCCGCTTCCAACTGGCCCGAGTTCCGCGGCCCGAATCAAAACGGCCACGCCCTCGTCACCGCCAAACCGCCCATGACGTGGAGCGAGACGAACAACGTGAAGTGGAAGACGCCCATCCACGGCAAGGCGTGGTCGTCGCCCGTCGTGTGGGGGAAACAAATCTGGTTCACCACCGCCACGCCGGACGCCAAGCAGTTGTCCGTCGTGTGCGTGGATGCGGACTCGGGAAAAATTCTGCGCGACGAAAAGCGGTTCGAGGTCGAGCGCCCGCAGTTTCATCACGCGGCGAATTCGCCTGCGTCGCCCACGCCGGTCATTGAGGCCGGGCGCATCTACATCACCTTTGGTTCGCCCGGCACGGCCTGCCTCGACACGGCGACGGGAAAAGTTTTGTGGGAACGCCGCGACATCGAGTGCAACCACTATCGCGGCGCCGGCTCGTCGCCAATTCTCTACCGCGATCTGCTGATCATGAACTTCGATGGCAGCGACGCGCAGTTCATCATCGCGCTCGACAAGAAGACGGGGAAGACGGTGTGGCGGAAGGATCGTTCGATTGATTTCAAAGACCTCGAAGCGAACGGCCAGCCCAAGGCCGAAGGCGATTTCCGCAAATGCTTCGCCACGCCGCACGTCGCGATGTTCGATGGGAAGCCGCTGCTCATCAGCCAGGGCGCGAACGCCTGCTACGGCTACGAGCCGCTGACGGGCGAAGAGTTCTGGCGCATTGAGGAGCGCACGAGCCACTCCGGCGGCACACGTCCCGTCATCGGCCACGGGCTGATTTATTTTCCGAGCGGCTGGTCGCAGGGACAACTGCTCGCGGTGAAACCCGGCGGCAAGGGCGACGTCACCGGTTCGCACCTCGCATGGAAGTCCACCAAGGCCGTGGCCAAGAAACCGTCGCTGCTGCTTGTGGACGACGTGATTTACATGAACAACGACGGCGGCATCGTCACCGCGATTGATGCGAAGACGGGCGCAGAGATTTGGGCCGAGCGCATTGGCGGCAACTACTCGTCGTCGCCGATCTTCGCGAATGGCCACGCCTACTTCTTCAGCGAGGAAGGCAAGGCCACGGTCATCAAGCCCGGACGCACCTTCGAGAAAGTGGCGGAGAACAAACTCGCCAGCGGTTTCATGGCCTCGCCTGCCGTTACCGGCAATGCGCTCATCCTGCGGACGAAGACGGATTTGTATCGGGTGGAGCAGTGATTAACACGAGACAGGAATGTCTCGCTCACCGCCGGCTGGAAAGCCGGCGTTACGCCGTAGCGCCGACATTCCTGTCGGCAGGTGGCGAGGTTTTCTAACCTTGTCGTCCATCCTAAACGTGGCCGGCTCCACAAATTCTTTGAACCTCCGCGCCCGGCTCCGTAGCGTTCCGACATGGCCGACGCCTCTGCACAATTCGCCCGCTTCAAGTTGCTCATCGGCACGCCGGAACCTCCCGCGCTCGGCCCTCAGCCGCGCGACGGCACGCTGGGCGCGAAAGAGTTGGCCGACAAACTCACCGCGTTTTTCGAGCGTGAAAACATTCCCGCCCGCGTCCAACCGTTGCTGAAAAGCGCCGCCTTGCTCTGGCACGATCACTTCGACGAGTCGCACGCCATTTCCCAGCATATCGAATCGCCCGAAGCAAGCTGGCTCCATGGTATCCTGCATCGCCGTGAGCCGGACTACGAAAATGCCCGCTACTGGTTTCGCCGCGTGGGCCAGCACGAGGCCTTTCGCGTCCTCACCGAGCGCACGGCGCGTCAGGAAGATCTTTTGCCCGCCGGTCCCTGGGACAGCCTGGCCTTCATTGATGCCGTGGAAAAAGCCGGGCAGGGGAAGGACGCGGCGACGGTGAGCGTGTTGCGGCAGATTCAAGACGCCGAGTTTGACGTGCTGCTCGCACACCTTTTCCAAAACGCGTGAGCGAATTTCTCACCGTCCTCACCGCTGTGCTGCCGATCTTTTGCATCGCGGGCGCGGGCGCGCTCTTACGCCAGGTCAACTGGCTCACCGCCGACGCCGACGCCAGCCTGCTGCGCGTCACCGTCAACGTCCTCACGCCCTGCCTCATCTTCGATTCCATTCTCGGGAACGCCGCCTTCGCGCAGCCCGGCAACGTCTGGCTGCCGCCGCTCGTCGGCTTCGCTACTGTCGCGGTGGGCCTGCCGCTCGCGCGGTTGCTGCAACGCGCCATCGGCCTGAGCGACGACCGCGCGCGCCGCACCTTTCGCTTTGTCGCATCCACCTACAATTACGGCTACGTGCCGCTGCCGCTCATCCTCGCGCTCTTTCCGAAGGAGATCGCGGGCCAGACCGTGGCCGTGCTCTTCGTGCATAACGTGGGCGTGGAAGTCGCCATCTGGAGCCTTGGCCTGATGACGCTGGGCGGCGGCTCCTTCAAAGAAAACTGGCGCAAGGTCTTCAACGTGCCGCTCATCGCCATCGTTGCCACGCTCGCGCTGAATTTTCTCCTCGGCGGCCATGAAGTGCCGGAGTTCGTCCGCAAGACCGCGCACCTCCTCGGCCAGTGCGCGATTCCCTTTGGCGTGCTGATGATCGGCGCGACGATGGCCGACTACGCGCACGAGTTCCGCAGTGCGCGCGGCGGAAGACTGTTTGCCGCGAGCTGCCTGCTGCGGCTCGGCGTGCTGCCCTTGCTGTTCCTGCTGCTGGCGAAGTTTCTGCCCTGCCCGCTGGAGTTGAAACGCATCATCGTCATCCAGGCCGCCATGCCCTGCGCCGTGTTCCCCATCGTGATGGCGAAACACTACGGCGGCGATCCTGCGACGGCGTTGCGCGTGGTGCTGGGAACGTCGCTCGCCAGCTTCGCCACGCTCCCGCTCTGGCTGCGCTTCGGGATGAAGTGGGTCGGGTTGTGAAGGCTCCGGCTGCGGCGTCCTGGCGGAACACCGGGTGGCGGCTCAACGACTTCCTCATCAGCCGCGCCCTGTGACCGCGCCGCGTGCGCGCCGCCATTCTCAAGGACGTGATTGGCTCCGATTACTGCCCGGTGGTGAACGAGGTGGAGTGAAAGAAAGCGCTTCGTTCGCTACCGTAAATCTTTGAATCGCAAACTCGAAGGACGTTCGCCGCCGTCTTTTCAAAGTTCAAAGTTCGAGGTTCAAAGTTCCCACCCTTACCTCCCCGTCCCCTTCTGAATCGTGAAGTAGTCGCGCACCACCGCCTTCTCATCAATGAACGTGGCGTCGAGGCGTGGGCCGTCAATGTCGAGGACGAGCGAGCCGAGGACGTTCAAGGAGAGGCACATGGCGGGGTGCTGGAGCTTGCCGCCGCTGACCTGCCCGGAGGAGCCGGCCACGACATAGACCGCGCCTTCGTGCACGCCGAGCTTGGGCGTGGGCTTGGTGTAGATGCCCGTGCCATCCGCGCGGCCGTCCTTCGCGCTCTTGAAGTTCACCTGCTCGTTGATGTTCGTGGAGTGGCCGTAGAGTCCGTCGAGCAAGAAGGAGCGTTCGTAGGCGTGGCTGTGGCCGACCATCATCAGATCGAGGCCGTGACTCTCCAGCATGGGCAGCACGACCTCGCGCATCTTGCGCATCCGCGCGTCGCTGTCTTTGTCGCGGTCGGAGTCGTGACTGCCCTTCGTGTAGGGCGGATGATGGGAGAAGGCGATGAGCCATTCCTGCTGATTCGCTTCAAGGTCGGCCTTCAGCCAGCGCACCATCAGACCATTCTCGCTCCAATCACTGTCCGCCGAATCGAGGACCACGAAGTGCATGTTCGCGTAATCGAAGGAGTAATACGCCTCGGTGCCGGACATCACGCCGCCCGCCTGCGCCTGCGACGGCAGCGTGAAGATGTCGTAATACACGCCGCTCTGCGTGGGCGAGTTGGCGCTGCCCGCGTCGTGATTGCCGAGGCACGGCCAGAGGACGGACTTGCCGAGCATGGACTTGTAGGCATCGAAGACGCCGCCCTGATACTCGTCGTCCTTGCCGGCGGAGTAGGCGTTGTCGCCGAGCATGATCCACAGGTCGGTGCTGCGGTCGCCATTCCATTCGTAGTAAGCGTCGCGCACCTTGAACTGTTCCTTCTTCCGCGTGCCGGGATCGCCGAGCACCCAGATGCGCGTGGGCTTCGCCGGGCCGATGGGCGGATGGGTCACGAAGAAGGTGTTCGAGTCCGCGCCCACGAAGGTGACATTCGTGGTGCCGACCGCGAAATGACGCGTGGGCTTCTTCGCGCGCTTGCCCACCTCGCCGCCATCCATCGGCATGATGTGATCGGACGACGTGACGGCGAGCGCGCCGTTGCTCACAGAAAGATTGAGCAACGTCGTGAGCGTGCTGACCAGCAGCGTGCCATTCGTGGTGTCGCGCTTGAACTTCCCGTCCTCCGACGCGACGGAGAGCCGACCGCGCTGGTGCGAGAAGAGCAGGGC
>JANOAY010000750.1:0-9725 GCA_031411375.1 Pedosphaera sp.
CCAATCTCCCTCCTCCGCCCCAAGTCAGCCTGATCGTGGATGCAACTGATCCCGCGTGGACCAATGGCGTGAACGCGCCCATCAAATACACCATGCCGGACAATGACATCGTAGAGATCGACACCGCCTCGCTCGCCATCACGCGCTACTTCCCGCGCGTCGGCACGGTGAACTTCGCCATCGCGATCCGCCCCGGCGTCAATCCCGGCGCGGGCGACCTCTACGTCGCGAACACCGACGCGCGCAACACCACGCGCTTCGAGCCGGTCATTCGCGGCGGCTTCGTCACCAATCAAATCAGCCGCGTGAACATCACGAGCGGCGCAGTAACGCGCTACGATTTGAATCCCGGATTTGCCTACACGAATTTCCCGAACCTCGCCAACCAGTCGAACGCGCTCGCGCAGCCGACCGCCATCGCCTTCGGTCCGAGCGGCGGCAACTACTATATCGCGGCGTTCGGCTCGGATCGCGTGGCGCAAGTCAGCGCGGACACGGGCAACATCGGGGCGCGCTTCAACTTGAATCCCAGCGCGCCCGGCTCGGCGGCGAACCCTCGCACCAAACGCGGCCCGCGCGGACTCGCACTCAAGCCTGGCGTCGCGCTCTATGTGCTCAACCGCATCTCGAACACCATCACCGTCATCGATCCGTTCAACAACATTATCGTGCGCGAGATTCCGATTGGTAGCCACGACCCGACACCGCAGGTCATCCGCGAAGGGCGCGGCTTCCTCTACGACGCCAAGCTCTCCGGCGGCGGACTCGTCTCCTGCGCGTCGTGCCACATTGATGGCGAGATGGACATGCTCGCGTGGGACCTCGGCGACCCCGCCGGCCGGCTGGAAACGAACCGCATGAAAGTGGCCGGCTCGCAGACGGTTTTTCCCGGCGGTATTTTCTCCAACGTAGTTTTCCACCCGATGAAAGGCCCTATGACCACGCAGACGTTGCGCGGACTGGCGGGACTCGACCCGCTGCACTGGCGTGGCGACCGCACGAACTTCACCCACTTCAACGGCGCGTTCGACGGCCTGCTCGGCGGTCCCGTGCTCTCCGCTGCGGACATGAATCTCTATCGCGACTTCATCAACACGATGGTCTATCAGTCGAACCCAAATCAGAACTTGAACCGCACGCTGCCCGCGACCTTCGGCGGCGGCAATCCAACGGCGGGGCGCAATGCCTACGTGGGTACCAACTACAGCACGCTCGGCACGCCGCCTTTTGCCATCGGGTTGAACTGCAACACCTGCCACGCGCTGCCGCACGGGACAGATCGCGGCTTCACACCCGCGCAGGCGCTGGATGAACCACAGGATTTCAAAGTGCCGCAGCTCCGCGCCACCTATCAGAAGATGCGCTTCACGAACGCGCCCGGCGCGGCGAGCGTGCTCGGGTTCGGACTCGTGCATGACGGTTCGGACCCCAGCCTCTTCGCGTTTCTCTCGCGCCCCGTCTTCGGCACGCTCGCGCCCGACACGGTGCAAAAGCAGAACATCAGTGCCTTCGTGCAATGCCTCGACACCGGCACCGCGCCCGCCGTCGGACTCAACTACGCCGCGCGCTCGAACAGTGTCCCCGCGCTCGCGAGCGGCAACTGGGCCTTCCTCGAACAGGAAGCGGTGAAACTGACGAACATCGAACTGGTCGTGAAGGCCGTGATTGGCGGCGACGCACGCGGCTACCTGTATCGCGCGGCCTCAAATGATTACCGCGCCGACAGCACCAACTTCCCCGCACTCACCAAGGCGCAACTCGTCAGCCTCGTGCAGACCGGCGGTGCCGTCATGGTCATGGGCGTGCCGCCCGGGAGCGGCGCGCGCGCAGCCATTGATCGCAACCTGAACGGCATTCTCGACGGCGATGAACCTCGCCCCACGCTCCGCCTCACCCGCGCCTCGAACAATCTCGTCATCGCGTGGCCGACGAATGCGCCGTTCGTGCTGGAGACAGCGAGCGCGTTGCCCGCCGCGAATTGGAACACCGAGACCAGCGTGCGCGGCGTGGTGGGCAGCAGCCTCAACGTCACCAACGCCACGACCAACACCGCGCAGTTCTACCGGCTGAAGGAGCTTTGATCCCGGCGGTCAGCCCCGCTTCTCGACAAGCATCTTTGCGAAATCTATTTTCCCGCCGTGGCCAACGTCGCCGAACCGCTCGCACTTCCCGATTTGGAGAAGGAAACCCGGACCAAGGATGAACTGGAACCGGGCTATCTTGTCGTGTGCTGGAATGATCCGGTGAACCTCATGCAATACGTCACGCATGTGTTCCAGAAAGTTTTCGGCTGGGAGCGGAAGAAGGCCGAGCACCACATGCTGCAAGTCACGAACAGGGCAAGAGCGTCCTCACCCGCGAAAGTTTGGAGAAGGCGGAGTTCTACGTGCATCAGCTTCAGAAATACACGCTGCACGCCACGCTGGAGAAAGACGCGTGAAGCGGGTCAGCACCGACGACCAGTCCGTCGTCTTCCAACTCCGCGCGCCGGAGCACGAAGCCTTGCTGGACATCTTCCAGACTTATCCCGTCGTGCCACCCGCGCATCAATCGGTGAGCAAGGAACTGAAAGACCCTCACACCACTGACTATCAACACCTGCTCGACGAAGCCCTCGCCGAACAACACGCCGCAAACAAAAAGCATCTCGACGCCTGGCTCGCCACGCCCGGGCGATTCAAGAAGACCAAAGCCGGTTACCGCTTCACCCTCGAACGCACTGATGCCGAATGGTTGCTTCAAGTGCTGAACGACATCCGCGTCGGCCACTGGCTGCGCCTCGGCTCTCCCGAACCCGGTGAGTTGAAACCGCAACACCTCGACGCCCAACAACTCCCCGCCTGGCTGATGATGGAGATGACCGGCTATTTCCAGATGAGTTTGCTGGAGGCGTTGCAGAATTGAAATCCTTACGGACATCTCACCGCTTCACGTCGTAGCACGTCAACGTGTCGTGGTAGCGGAGGTAGAGACGGCCATTGAGAATCACGGGATGCGCCCATGCGTCATTGCCCCGCGGCGTGGTGAAGCGGAATTTTCCGCGCTCGGCGAACTCCGTGGCCTGCGGTTCGAGCAACCGCATCCAGCCGTCTTCGCTGAGCGCGTAGAGACGCTCGTCGGCGTGGAGCACTGCGCCTTTCACGAGGTCGCCAGCCTGATACAACACGCGCCCGTCCTTCGCATCCACGGCGGCCCAGCCTTTGCGGCCGGGATAGAAGGAGCCGAAGATTTTGCCGTCGCGCACCACCACGCTGCCCTGGCAGGTGTCGAGCGTGGTGTGCCAAATTTCCTCCGCGCTGACGGAACTGCCGCCGTCTTTCAACCGCCACAGCCGTCCGCCTTTGCCGTGCGGCGCGCTCATGAAAATCCCGTCGCCAACCAGCGCGGGTATCATGGCCAGCACGGAGTAGGAGGTAGGCATCGGCTTCGTGAACTGAAGCGCGCCAGTGTCCGCATCCACGCAATACAAATGGCGCAACGAAGCGCCCACGAGCAACCGCCGCGCGCCGAACTGCACGAGAATCGGTGAAACGTAACTGGCGTTTTCCACCGCGCCCCCGCGCGCGGCATCATGGAACGGCGGACTCTTCCACAGCACCGCGCCGTTGGTTTTGTTCAGCGCCACGACCAGCGCCCCGCTCCCGCCTGCGGTCACATAAACCGCGCGTTCATCCACAAGCAGACACTCGCTCAGTCCCCAGGTGATGTTGCTGCCGCCGAATTGTTTCAGTACGTCCACCGCCCACAGTTCGCGTCCCGTGGCCGCGTCGAGACTCGCCACGCGGCCATGCGCGTTCTGGTGAAAGAGTTTTCCGCCGCTGAACGTCGGCGTGGAGCGCGCGCCGGGGTAGGGGTCGCGCCAGTTCGCGCCGTTCGTCGCGCGCCAGAGCGGGCGGCCTTCGAGATCGAGAGCCATCAACACGAGGTGCTCGTTGATGTCGCCGGTGATGATGAGCCGGCCATTGGAAATCACCGGCGAAGAAAAACCGCGTCCGAGATTCGTCACGGACCACATGGCCCGCGGCCCGTTCTCCGGCCATTGGGTGAGCAGGCCGCGCTCGTCGCTGATGCCGTCGCGACGCGGCCCCCGAAACTGCGGCCAGCCTTTTTCCGTGGATGTGATCGTCCGTGCGTCCGCGCCCGCCGCGCTCACGACCGCGCAAGCCAGCAGCACGAACGCGCACCATCCGCGAAAGACGCGCCGCACTTTTTCACTCCAAGATTTTATCCGCATCATGCCCCTCTCAGACCGATTCACGCGCGCGGTTGTTCAAGGTGGAGAGTCGCGCGCGAGGAATTACGCCCCGTTCCCGACATGGGAAACGACCCGTATTCCATTGGTTTTTTCCCTTGGCACACACAGGAGGCGTCGCTTTACTCCGCGTCGCAGTAACTAAAAAAACATTATGGCAAAAGCACTCTCTAAGTCACAAATCGCGGCCGCAGTCGCCGAGAAAAACGGTCTGACCAAAAAGCAGGCCACCGAAATCATCGCTTCCATCGTGGAGCTCGCGTATAAAAATGCGAAGAACAGCTTCACGCTGCCGGGCCTCGGCAAGCTGGTGCTCGTGAACCGCAAGGCGCGCATGGGCCGCAACCCCGCGACCGGCGAGACGATCAAGATCGCCGCGAAGCGCGTGGTGAAGTTCCGCGTGGCCAAGGCCGCGAAGGACGCGATCCTCGGCACGAAGTAATTTCGGCTCTCAATTAAACAGGCGTTCTGGAAAAATCTGGAACGTCTGTTTTGTTTTTCCCGGCCACCGCTTTCTGGATCACGAAGCTCCCGGGCCACCAGCTCTAAGGCGTCTCCACGATCCGATAGAAGCGCCGAGGGGCGTTGCCGACTGCGGCGTCGGTGATGGTTGAAGGCGCGGCGTTGGTGCTCATCGGTGTCCAATGGATTAAATCCTCGGAGCATTCCACGACGTACATTTTCCCTGGCTCGCCCTGCATGGCAAACGAGGCATTGGTCTCGGAACGGCTCACGAATTGCAGACGCGGCCCGTTGGTTCCGGACGGCGACACGCCCGCTTGGGTCAGACGGAACGGCTGCCCGCCGACCAAGATGTTCCCGCTGCGCGTCTGGGCGTTGGTGTTGGCCGTCAGGGCGTAGAGCACCGTGCCGTTGTTGGAATTGTTCAAGCTGGAGAGGATGCGGATCCATGAGTTGGTCTTCACCACGTTCCACGCGCAGCCGCTTTGAGTGGTCACGCTCACCAGGCCGGTCGCGCTGCCGGAGCCGTGCAAACGCAGGCTCGGCGCGAGCGCAATGGTGCAGCCCGCCGGCGGATTGGTCGTGTTGTTCGAGTTCGTCGAACCTGCGCTCGAATTGATCCACGCGGCGATGCGATAGATGGAGCCAAACTCCTGACCGTCCGCACCGCGCCCGAGGAGAAACTTGATGGTGTCGCCCGCGCTCAAGGCCAGCGTGTTCGAGTAGGTGGCGGACTGGCCGGGGTTGAGGAACTGCGTGAACAATTCCGTGCCGTTCTTCACCACATGGAAATCCGCGTCGCCCTGCGGCGGGCCGCTGTAAAACGGGCGGACCGTCGTGCCCACAGTGTACTGGCCGTTGGTCGGCGCGGTGAACAGGATGACCACGAAGTTCTCCGGGCTGCCATCCTGACCGCCATCGAACAGCACCTCGCGCGGAGCGAGCGTCGCCTGACCGCCACCGACCGAGACCGGCTGATCGTTCGTGTTGCAGATCACCACCGGGGCGGTGTCATAGGTCAACTGCCAGGAAGCCGTGATCGCGCCGTTGTCTCCCGGAGAATCACGACGCACGGTCAGCGGTTGCACGGAACCGGTGACGGTGCCCGCCCAGCCGAAGAGCCAGACGCCGTTCGGATTGCTGAGTGTGGAGAAGTCGCGGCCCAAGTTGAAATCGCCTGTCAGCACCGGTGGAATCGTGTTGCCGGGCAATTGCCGTATGTTCACCGGTATGCCAGCCACATGCACCACACCCGTGCGACCTAACGCGGTCGGGTTGGCGGCCACGGAATAAGTGACCTGTCCATTGCCCGTGCCGCTTAACGCGGAAAGAATCGTGATCCATGGACTGCCATTCACCACACCCCAGGAGCAACCCGCTGGCGCGGTCACCGAGATCGTGCCGGTGTGCGCGAGGTATCCGTGAATGGCATCCACCGGCGAAACAGAAAAAGGACACAACGGAATCCCGAGCTGGCTGATGAAAAAGAGCTGGCCGGCTACCGTGATGTTCCCGCTGCGCCTGGTGGCCGAGGTGTTCTCCGCCACAGAATAGATCACCTGCCCGTAGCCGGAATTGCTCGTGGCGAGAATGGTGACCCAGTCATTCGTGTTGGCGACATCCCATGAGCAACCCGTCCGCGTCGTCACCCAGAAGTTGTTCGTGGTCGCGGCGGGATTGTGGATGCGGCTCGACGGAGACAGTTCGTAGAAACACGGCGCGCCCTGTTGCACCACCGTGAAAGTCTGGCCGGCGATGAAGACGGCGCCCGTGCGGCCAATCGCCGTTTCGTTTGGATACACTGAGTAACGAAACACCCCATCGTCTCCATCCACGATGGGCGCGATCCACGAGGCCTGATTGATGAAATTCCAAGCGCAGCCTCCGGGCGTGGTGACCGTCACCTGACCGGTGGCGTATTCATAAGAGTATGTGGCCTCTGTTTGGGAAAGCGTGACCGGGCAATTGGTGTTCGGCCCCGCGATGAACTGCACCTGGTCCACCCAGCCGCGATCCTGCCCCTCGGTTTCACTCGGGCTTTTTGAGTACGTCCACTTCGTGGTGTGCGTGCCGGAGGGGAAAGCATAACTGAGCTGCGCCCAATCCGTTTCGCCAGAGATGCGCGTCTGCTGCACGCCGTTCACGAAGAATTTCAAATAGTCCTTGCCCGGCTCGGACGACACTTTCCACCAGAAGCTCAGCCGGCCCGGTCCCGTGACCACGCTCACCGCCGTCACGGCTGCGCCGTGATTGATGGGGCCGCTTTGCGCCGCGTCCACGCCGTCCTTGGAGACGAGGGTCTGGCCAATCCACGCCGGAATGCCGATGGTGCTCCATTCGAGAACGCCTTCCGTATCCAAAGCCTCCGCCAAAGACGGTCCCGGGTCCGTGTCCGGGCCGGCCTGTTGCGTCAATGCGAAGGTCTTGTCGGCGATCCGGAGAATGCCGCTGCGTTCCGCGCCGGTGGTGTTCGCTGCGAGCGCATAAACCACCGTGCCGTTGCCGTTGCTGGTGAGGCTGGAGAGAATGGTCACCCACGGGTTCGTGTTCACCACGCTCCATTGGCAGTTCGTCGCGATGGTGGTCAACGCAACCGAACCGGTGGCGTTCAGGGAACTGAAGATGGCGTTGCTGGCGGAGAGACTGAAGCCGCAGGACACCGTGAGGGTGGCCCAGGAACTGTACGTGTTGAAGCCTGGACTCTCCACCACCACCCGATAGTTCCCGGCCTGAGAAGTTTGGACGTTGCTCAACACCAAGGTCGGCGTGGTCGCGCCGCTGACACCGTTGCCATCGGCCAGCGGCCCGCCGCTGAACTGCCATTGGAAGCTGTAGGGCGGTGCGCCGTTGATGGTCACGCTGAACGTCGCGGTTCCGCCGCCCACGACGCTTTGATTGGCTGGCTGCGTGACGAAGACCGGGTGCCCCGCCGCTTGCGTGATGGAAAAGATCCCGCTGCCAACCCGGATGGTTCCGCTGCGCGGCTGGGGGCTCGTGTTCAACGCCACGGTGTAATAGAGCCGTCCGCCGCCAACAGGCCCGTTCGTCGCCGAAGTGATGGTGATCCAAGAGTTCGTCACGATCGCGGTCCAAGCGCAGGGCGCATGGAAATCCACGTAGCTCGGGGCCGGGTTGTAGCCATGCGAACGGCCTGCGGGCGAAAAGCTTGCCAGGCAAGCGGGGTCGGGATCCTCGGTGACGAAGCTTGTGAGCGCAATGTCGAAGGGATTTTCGTCCGCATCGTTGCTGGCAATGTGCAGCGCCGCTGTCCGCAGGCCGCCCGCAACCGGCGTAAAGGCAATGTTGAACGTGGTGCTGCGGCCCGGAGCCACCAACGCTTCGGGACCGGCGATGACGGCGAACTCGCTGGCGTTCGCGCCATCAATCGTGAGGTTCAGTCCCGTGAGATCAGCGGTGCCGGAATTGGTGATGATGAAAGTGCGATAGGAAGTGCTGCCCACCAGCGCGTCGCCAAAGTTCACATTGCTCACGCCATCCCGGAGGCCGATCCCAGCGGGTTGTTCGACGGCGATATCGGGTCCGGGCGCGAAGACATGCACGGTGTTCTGCTGAATCTCCCCGGCGATCACCGTGTCGCCCGAGACGCCCACGGCCCAGCCGAACCATCCGCTCGCTGGCGCGACGGGGGACGACTTCAAGTACGACTGCTGCGTCCAAGCCGCCCCGCTGCGCGTGAAGACGTAGGCCGCGCCCGAGTTGCCCGCGCTTTCGTTGGGCGTGCTGTTCACGCCCGTTGTGCTGCTGTCCTCGATCCAGGCCCCGACCACCACCGTATCGCCCGAGACGGCCACGGAATAGCCGAACTCGTCGCCGACCTGCGTGGTGCCGACGGCGGCCGGCTTCAGATACGCCTGTTGCGTCCATGCTCCCGCGCTGCGGGCGTAGACGTAGGCCGCGCCAGCATAATTGGCGTTCTCATTCGGCGCGCTGTCCACGCCCGTCGAACTGCTGTCCTCATTGGGAGCACCGACGACCACCGTGTCGCCCGAGATGGCCACGGAATGGGCAAACTTATCCTCCACCTGCGTGGTGCCGAAGGCGGCCGGCTTCAAATAGGCCTCCTGCGACCAATTGGTTCCGCTGCGTGTGAAAACGTAGGCCGCCCCGGCGTAGTTGGCGCTTTCGTCAGGCGTGCTGTTCACGCCGGTCGAACTGCTGTCCTCACTGGGAGCACCGACGACCACCGTGTCGCCCGAAACTCACACGGAGAAGCCGGAGAGAACAAAAACCATCGAGAATCCTACAGCGGCCGGCTTCAGATACGCCTGTTGCGTCCAATTCGTCCCGGCCCGTGCGAAGACGTAGGCCGCGCCGGCGTTTTGAATGCCGCTTTCATTCGGCGTGCTGTTCACGCCCGTCGAACCGCCGTCCTCCTCGGTCGCGCCGACGACCACCGTGTCGCCCGAGACTGACACCGAGACGCCAAACCGATCATTGGCCTGCGTGGTGCCGACGGCGGCGGGCTTCAGGTAGGCCTGCTGCATCCAGTTCGTTCCGCTGCGCGTGAAGACGTAGGCCGCGCCGGCATTGTCGGCGTTCTCGTTGGGCGAGCTGTTCACGCCCGTGCTGCTGCTGTCTTCGCCCGGCGCACCAATGACCACCGTGTCGCCCGAGATGGCCACGGAGGTTCCGAAATTATCTTGCGACTGATTGGTGCCAACGACGGCGGGCTTCAGAAAAGCCTGCAGCGTCCACGCTCCGGCGCTGCGCACGAAGACGTAGGCCCCACCGGAGTTGAAGGCGCTTCCGACGGGCGGACTGTTCACACCGGTCGCGTTGTCGTCGGCATAGGGAGTGCCCACCACGACCGTGTCGCCCGAGACGGCCACGGAATAACCGAACTGCTCGGCGGTCACTTTCAAGCGCGCCTGCTGGGCCAGCGAAGCGCCGTGTCCGTGGGAGGCGGATTTTGGCCGATATCCCAAACCACATCGACCAAAGGCCCCGCAGCCCGCCCGCACCACAGAATCGGCAGCGTTTCCGACAGTTT
>JANOAY010000751.1:0-2930 GCA_031411375.1 Pedosphaera sp.
AGCCGCGCTCCTTTTTCCAACAGGCTCTAAGAACGCTATCCCTGGCTCCAAACCAGTAGGAAAGCCGCCTAAATCGGTCGGAACACGGTCTTGATCGGTCGGAATAGCCTCTTGATCGGAAAAACACCCCCCTTGATCGAAAATAATGGCCGCTTGATCGGGAATAATGGGCCATTGATCTGATCAAGAGGGGTGTTTTTCCGATCAAGGCCCCATTTTTTCCGATCAAGAGGCCTCTCCGAGCGATCAAGGGGGCATTATTTCCGATCAAGGAGCCTCTTCGGGCGATCAAGACGGGTGTTTTCGCGATCAAGCGGCCTCTCCGACCGATCAAGAGGGGTCTTCAGGCGATCACACCCTCATTTTTGGGCCTCAACCGGGCTTTTCCACCGTTCCCTGGCCCCTTCGCGGCGGGAGCAGCGTTCCAACGTCTGTGGGTCAGAGCTTTCCTGCTTCGCGCACGTTCGCGCCCTTGCGCTTGGTGAGGGAATCGCCGAGGTCGGCGCGGGCGCGTTCGGCGAGGGCTTCGAGGCGGGCGACCACGTCGGGGTGTTGCGCGGCCACGTCGTGCTGTTCGCTGATGTCCTTCTCCAAGTTGTAGAGCGCGAGGCCGATTTTGGGCCGCGTGTACTTTCCCGGCAATCCGCCGCCGCCGGGCACGGCGAGGTGCGCGTAGTCGTGGGGGAAGTGGAGCTTCCACGGGCCGGAGCGCACGGCTTCGAGGGCCTGTGCCCAGTAGTAGTAATAGACCTCGTGCGGTGTCTTCGCTCCGCGCTGGCCGGACATCAGCGGCCAGATGTCCTTGCCGTCGATAGTGCGCTCGGTCGGCGCCTTCGTGCCGGCGAGTTTCGCAATCGTCGGGAGCAAATCCATCGTCATCGTCAGCTCGCGGCAGACGGTGTTCGCGGGAATTTTTCCCGGCCAACGCATCAGGCCCGGCACGCGCACGCCGCCGTCGAAGGTCGTGGCCTTGCCCTCGCGCAAGGGCCGCGCGTCGCCCGCGTGCGAGCCGTAGAGCAGCCACGGCCCGTTGTCGGACGTGAAGACGACGAGCGTGTTGTCGTCGAGGCCGTTTCGTTTCAATGCACTGAGAATTTCTCCGACCGACCAGTCAATCTCCTGCACCACGTCGGCGTAGAGGCCGCGGCCGGACGCGCCGTTGAACTTGCTGCTCACGTAGAGCGGGACGTGCGGCATGTTGTGCGGCACGTAGAGGAAGAAAGGTTTCTCTTTGTTGCGCTCGATGAACTGCACCGCGCGCTCGGTGTAGGACGCGGTGAGTTGGCGCTGGTCGGGCATGACTTCGACGACCTTTTCATTTTCGTAGAGCGGCAGCGGCGGGAAGTTCGTGTGCGAGGTGGGATGGAACGGCCACATGTCGTTCGAGTACGGCAGGCCGAACCATTCGTCGAAGCCGTGGCGCGTGGGCAGGAATTGCGGCGCATCGCCGAGATGCCACTTGCCGTAGATGGCCGTGGCGTAGCCGCGTGACTTCAGGACTTCGGCGAGCGTCGTCTCGTTGGCGTTCAACCCGATTTTGGCGCGCGGCGACAGCGCACCCTGAATGCCAACACGATTGGGATAACAGCCCGTGAGCAGCGCCGCGCGCGACGCCGAGCATACCGCCTGCGCCGCGTAAAAGTCCGTGAAGCGCATCCCCTCGCGCGCGAACCGCGAAAGATTCGGCGTGGCCGTGCGTCCGCCGAACGGCGCGATGTCCGCATAGCCCAGGTCGTCGCAGAAGATGATGACGACATTCGGCGGGCGCGTGCTAACGGTCTCCACGGAACGCGGCGAGCGGCAGCCGGTGACGATGGCTATCAGCAGTGCCAAGGCGAACAGCGGGCGCAAAGTTTTCTTCAGGGACATGCGCGCACGCTGCCACGCGGTCGGGGCGGGTTTCAATCATCGAAGCGGCGGGAGCGAGCCGGAGTGTTTCCCGGAGCGCGGGTTTTCAACCCGCAGCAATGTTCACCAACCCGCAGCGCAATAACTTGGGAACACCGCCCCACCTAGCACGTTGCTGCGGGTTAAAAACCCGCGCTCCGTGACGGCCTTACGCCGTCGGCATCTTGAACTTCGGCGACTGCGCCATGAAGCGCGCGGGGTTCTTGAAGACGAAGTTATCAATCTGCTCGGCGAGGTAGCCGCGGCGGCGCATCTCCAGCGCGGCATACGGCACGGCCAGCGGCACGCTCACGCCCCAGTCGCAGGCGCTGTTCATCCACACGCGCTCGCTGCCGTAGTTCTCGATCATGTCAATGGCGCGGGCGGCGGTGCATTTGCTCTCGGGATACAGCGTCATGCCCGCCCAGAAGCCCGCGTCGAGCGCCACATCAATAGTGTGTTCCTCGACGTGATCGATGATGACGCGCTCGGGCTTGATGCGTTTGTCATTCTTGAGCGCGTCCACGATCAGGCGCGTGCCCTTGAGCTTGTCTTCGAGGTGCGGCGTGTGGACGAGGATGAGCTGGTCGTGCCGCGCCGCGACATCAATGTGCATTTCGAGCACCTTCAATTCATTGCGCGAATTCTTGTTCAGCCCAATCTCGCCGATGCCGAGCACGTTCGGCTGGTCCATGAACTGCGGAATGATCCCGATGACTTCCTCCGCAAGTTTCACGTCCTCGGATTCCTTGGGATTGATGCACAGCCAGGTGTAATGCGGCAGGCCGAACTTCGCCGCGCGCTTCGGCTCGTGGTCGGTGAGCTGGCAGAAGTAATCGTAGAAGCCCTGCACGGAACTGCGGTCGAAGCCCGCCCAGAAGGCCGGTTCGCAAACAGCGGCGCAACCCGCCGTGACCATGTCGCGGTAGTCGTCGGTGGTGCGGCTGACCATGTGGCCGTGGGGTTCGATGTAGCGCATTGCTTGGGTTGAAGGTTGGAGGTTGAAAGTTGCAGGTTACTTCGCGCCCGGCCAGGCGCCGCAG
>JANOAY010000752.1:0-3224 GCA_031411375.1 Pedosphaera sp.
TGACCTCCCAAGGCCTTCCCCGCGCGCCGGAACGACGTCGCTGGACGGCGCAACGACGGCGTCCCCGCGTCTGGGTACGTCACCGGACGGCGGAACGACGCCGTTCCCGCGTGCAACGACGGCGTTGGGCGGCGCGGGGCCAGCGGTCCGCCGTCCGGCGACGTCGCTCCAGCGTCCGGGTGGGGCACCTCTGTCGCGCAGCGGCGTCGTTGCGCCGCGCAACGCCGTCGTTCCCGGCTCCAGCGACGTCGCCGGAACGTCCAACTCCGGCGTTCCGCCGCTGGGGTGTCATCCACGGGAGGCCCGCCGATGACGTGGGGCACCGGCACTTGGGACAGCGGGTTCTGGGCTGCCCCGCCACATCGGCGACCAAGCAATCTGGCTCAACAACTTCGCACCATCCGCTCTAGGTGACGCGGAAACGGCGGATTTCCATGGCGGAAGCGGCTCAGGCCTCTACGAAATCGTCCTTCTTTTCGCTCTCGGCCTGGCCGGCGCGCGCGCGCATTTCTTCGAGGGGACGGAATCTTTCCGCATTGAACCCGCGCTCGGGGAACGGCGGCTTGTCGCTGCGCGGGTTCACGAGGCCGATGAGGTAGAGGCAGACTTCGCCGGCCTCGGCCTTCCAGTTCACGCCAATCTTCACCTCGCGAATCACGTAAATCTGATCCTTCTTCGGCAGCGCCTGATAGAACTGCGCCACCTCCGGCGGGAACTTGTCATCCACGCACACGACTTTTTGTCCGACGATCATCGGAGCAATAGATGCGGGCGCGGGCGCGGGAGGTCAAGGCTGGGGGCCAACACCTCCGCCGTAGGTGACGAGGTAACGAGTCTCTGATCAATCCGGCAGCAACATCGTCGCACGAATTGATCAGAGACTCCTCACGTTGTCTCCTACGAGAAAGGGCCGCGCGCAAAACTCTTTTGCCCGCGCCCGGCCTCCGCCCTATCGTCCGCGCGTGTTCCGACCAATCGTCATGGCTCTCGGCGCGGCCTCGCTGCTCGCGCTCACGGCCTGTCAGCAGCGGAACGCACCCATCGCCATGAGTGCCACCAACGTCGCCATTCCACCCGTTCACAAACACACCAACCGTCTCGCGCGCGAGAAGTCGCCTTACCTCCTCCAGCACGCGCACAATCCCGTGGACTGGTTCGCGTGGGGCGAGGAGGCGTTCGAGAAAGCACGGCGTGAGAACAAGCCGATCTTCCTGAGCATCGGCTACTCGACGTGCCATTGGTGCCATGTGATGGAGCGCGAATCGTTCGAGAGCGAGGAGCTGGCGAAGTTTCTCAACGAACATTTCGTGAGCATCAAGGTGGACCGCGAGGAGCGTCCCGACGTGGACAAGATTTACATGACCTTCGTGCAGGCCATGACCGGCTCCGGAGGCTGGCCGCTGAATGTTTTTCTCACGCCCGAGCGCAAGCCGTTCTTCGGCGGCACCTACTGGCCGCCGGAGGTGAAGTATGGCCGCCCGAGTTTCCTGCAAGTGCTGCAACAGCTCGCCGGCGCGTGGCAGTCGAAGTCGGATGACGTGCTGAACTCCGCGCAGAAACTCCACGAGCAACTCGCTGAAATGACCGCGCGCGAAAGCACGAACCGCATGGTGCTGACCGCGCGCGTAGTGCAGAACGCCGGCTTGCGGCTGAAGGAAGGCTACGACGAGAAGAACGGCGGCTGGGGCAGCGCGCCGAAGTTTCCTTCGCCGAGCAACCCGCGTTTTCTCCTCCGCTACGGCGCGCGGCACGGCGATGCCGAGGCCACGCGCATGGTGCTGAACACCTGCGACAAGATGGCGGCGGGCGGCATTTACGATCAGCTCGGCGGGGGCTTCTCGCGCTACTCGGTGGATGCGCGCTGGCTCGTGCCGCACTTCGAGAAAATGCTCTACGACAACGCCCAGCTCACGCAGCTCTATCTCGACGCCTATCTCGTCAGTGGCGACGCGCGTCATGCCGACGTGGTGCGCGATGTCCTGCGCTACGTGCTGCGCGACATGACGCATCCCGACGGCGGCTTCTACTCTGCGGAGGACGCGGACAGCGAAGGCAAGGAAGGCAAGTTCTACTGCTGGACCGAGGCGGAACTGAAGACGCTGCTCACCGCTGAAGAATTTTCCGTGGCCACCAATTACTTCGACATCACGGAGAAGGGAAACTTTCACGACCACAGCGACCCGCAGGCGTTGCCGAATCAAAACGTCCTGAGCATCGCCAATCCCGACGCGGCCAAGGGCAAAGAAGCCCTGCTCGCCTCCGCGAAGCAGAAGATGTTCGCCGTGCAAGCCAAGCGTGTGCGCCCCCATCTTGACGACAAGGTGCTCGCGTCTTGGAATGGCCTGATGCTCGGCGCCGTGGCGCGCGCGGGTGCGGTGTTGGGCGAGGAAAGTTACATCGCCGTCGCGGAGAAAAACGTCGCGTTCCTCAAAGCCAAACTCTGGGACGCCAAAACCAAAACCCTTTACCACCGCTGGCGCGACGGGCAGCGCGACAACACGCAACTCCTTGAGAGCTACGCCTTCCTCCTCAGCGGCGTCATCGATCTCTACGAGGCCACGCTGCGGCCCGAGCATCTCGACTTCGCCATCGCGCTGGCCGAGAGCATGACGACGCGCTTTCACGACGCGAAGGACGGCGGCTTCTGGCAGAGCACCGGCGACGCGAAAGATTTAATCCTGCGCGTGAAGGATGACTACGACGGCGCGGAGCCGAGCGGCAACGCCGTGGCCACGCTCGCGCTCTACAAACTCGCCGCGATCACCGAGCGCAAAGATTTTCGCGAGACCGCTGATCGCACGCTGAAGTTGTTCTCCGATCGTTTGTGGCAAGTGCCGCAAGCCGTGCCCTACCTCATCGCCGCGCTCGACTTCTCGCTGGAAGAACCGCGCCGCGCCGTGCTCGCTGGAGATTTCAATACGCCCGCCGGGCGCGCGCTCCTGCGCGGAGCGCACGCGGTGTTTCAACCAAACAAAGTCATCCTCGGCACGCAGGGCGCGGTGGAACCCTTCGCGAAGACGCTCACGCCGAAAGAGGGAAAGCCCACCGCCTACGTCTGCACCGGCACCGCCTGCCAGCCGCCGACGCATGACGCGGGGAAGTTGAAGACGTTGTTGAAGTAAATTGTGTGGGAGACGACGTGAGCAGGTCGGCATCCGCCGCGTGCCTCAATCCTGAAAGGATTGAAATAATTCAGCCCAGGGTTGCCGAGTCCGCGAGGCTAC
>JANOAY010000753.1:0-12434 GCA_031411375.1 Pedosphaera sp.
TCTTTCACATGCGCGGCCTGCGCTTCCTTCGCCAAAGACATGCCGTGGAACGCGCGGGCCAGTGATGCGATGATCGCGGCCTCGTCCAACGGCGGAAAATCCAACTCCGGTTGCGCGGCGCAGACCAAGTTCACGCGCGAGATGAGCTGCTTCACTTCATGATTCAACAGCGGCAGCTCGAAGTAGCCACGCCGCGCCGCCTCCGCCAGCGCGCGCCCGCTCGCCTCCGGCACCACCTCGCGCTGATGTTCGTGATGCACCACCAAATCCACAAAGCGCACCAACTTCACCGCCGCCACGCGCTTGTGCGTGCGGTCGTAAAGATGCTCAACCGTCGCGTGGAGATGCTGCGGGAACATTTCCTCGATCCACTCGCGCCTCACTGCTGTGGCGAGGCCGAGCAGCGTCATGTTTTCCGCGCCACGCCCCGGCACTTCGCGAATGGTCGCCGTGACCAGCAGCGGCGAATTCTGCACCACGCTCTCGCGCATCAGCGTGCCCTGCCGCTTCTCCGTCATCTCGCACTCCAGCGTGCCGAGATCGCGCCGCACGCAAAGCTGATCGATGAATCCCGCCATGAGACAGCGCAATAGCGCGTCATCCGAAGCGGGCGCCGACTGTTCACTGCTCACTGATGACTGATTACTTTTCCCGCCCAGCATCTTCTCCCGTTCCGTAATCGTGATGAGCTGTTCAAACGTCTGCTCCACCTGCCGCGCCACCTGCGCGTTGAGGCCGTAGCGTCGGCACGTTTCAAAAGCGAAGTTCGACTTCTTTGCGAACTGGAACGCGCGCATCAGCGTGAAGAAGTCCGAGTCCTGCGACGCCTCGAACAGTTCGCGCGCCTCGGAGATGTGCTTGTCCTCGCGCCGCAGCCGTTGCAGCAAGTCGCGCCCGCTGACCAGCGCCGCGCACATCGCTGCGGCACGCACGCAGTGGCGCTTCGCCGCCTCGACCAGCATTCGCGAGTAACGCGGGTGCATGGGGAGACGGAGCATTTGCCGGCCAATCGGGGTGAGGTCGGAGGAAATGACGGCTGACGAATGACGAATGGAAGATTCAGACGCGCGTTCCTTCGTCCATTCGTCATTCGTCATTGGGCCTTCGCGCAAGGCGCCCAGCATGGTCAGCAATTTCTCCGCGCGCTCCACCGCCTGCGCCTCCGGCTTGTCCAGCCAGTCGAACTGCGCGGCGCGCTTGATGCCGAGCGAGTGCAGCAGCAACACCACTTCCGCCAGATCGCTGCGCTGAATCTCCGGCGTGTTGCGCGCCGGGCGATCCAGATGCCCGCTCTCCGTCCACAAGCGCCAGCAATCTCCGGGAGCCGTGCGCCCGGCGCGGCCCTTGCGCTGGTCGGACGACGCACGGCTGATCGGCTCGATGAACAGCGTGCCGATGCCGCGCTCCGCGTCGTAACGCGCCACGCGCGCCACGCCGCTGTCCACGACATGCAGGATGCCTTCAATGGTCACGGACGTTTCCGCGACGTTCGTTGCGACCACGATTTTACGCAGTGGATTAGGGTTGAACGCCGCGTCCTGCTCTTCCGCCTGCAACTCGCCGTGCAACGGAATGAGCGCCAGCTTCTCCTGCGTGCGCGCGGCGCGAATGGCATTGATCGTGGAATTGATCTCACCCACGCCCGGCATGAAGACGAGGATGTCGCCCTCTGCGCCGGAGTTCACGATGCGCTCCACAACATCCGCCGCCTGATCGCTCACCGGCCGCTCGTCGTGATGATCGAGGTAGTGCAGCGCCACGGGAAAACTTTGTCCCTCTGAAACCAGAATCGGCGCGTTGTCGAGATACTTCGCCACTGGCTCCGCATCCAGCGTGGCCGACATCACGCCAATCTTCAGTTCGGGCCGCGTGGTGCGTTGCAATTCCTTCGCCAGCGCCAGCGCCACGTCGCTCAATAAGTTCCTCTCGTGAAACTCATCGAATAAAATCACCGCCACATCGCGCAGCGTGGAGTCGTCCTGCATCCAGCGGAGCAGGATGCCCTCGGTCACGTAGCAGATGCGCGTGCCGAGGCTGGTCTGATCATCGAAGCGGATTTGATAACCAACCTCGCCACCCAGTTGCACCTTGCGTTCCCACGCCACGCGCGCGGCCACCGTGCGCGCGGCGACGCGACGTGGTTGGAGGACGACGATCTTCTTGCTCCCGGCCAGTCCCGCATCGAGAAGCATCTGCGGCACCTGCGTGGTCTTGCCGGAGCCGGTGGGGGCGACGAGCACCAGGCGATTGCCGGTGCGGAGTTGCTGAACGAGTTCAGCGTGAATTTCCCAGATCGGGAGTTCGGTCGGAGCCACGGGCAATTACTATTTGAAACAGACCACGGCGACGAGCGTGACGATGGAGAGCAGCGACATCATTCCGCTGGGCATGAACTTCTTGCCCTTCATGAACTTCATCACGAAGAACAGCGCGAGGAACCCGAGCACGCCCCACGCGACCTTCATGTCCAGCTTGTCGAGCGCGCAAAACGCCAGCACCGTGCCGAACGCGACCGAGGTGATGAGCGACATCTTGCTCTTGGCCTTCAAGAAGCCGATCAGGCCGCCGATGACCAGCAGCACGATGTAAATCCACAAGATGGTTTCAGGTTTCATAAACGCGGGCGGAGTCTCAAGGAACGGCCCGGAGCATCCAACGACAAAATTCCGCAACGTGCTGCCAGTTTGCAACTGGCAGGGCCGCTTGGTGAGAAGAACCTTCGCAAGTTCTGCCGTTGTGAAAGTGCGCGAGCCGCACCTGCCGGTCGCAAACCGGCCGCACGCTGCTCAACTGCCCCGCACATCCAACGACAAAATTTCCCCGGCCTCGCACTCCGCCACGACCTCGAACGGCCGGCAGCACACCTCGCAGTCCGTGACGAAGCTCTGCGACGGCACGCTGGTGTCCACCGCCAGTTCAAACGTCTGGCCGCAGAATGGACATTGCACCTCGCCGGATTCCAACAAGGCGCGAGGCTAACGGTGGCGGGTGGAAAATCCAAAGCATGCGTGTTCAGAAAATTACCGGTGATTCAACGGGTGCATTGTGAATGGAACAGCCACACGAGACTGGAAAGTCTTGCTACCTGCCGGCTGGGGAGCCGGTGTTACGCCGCGCCTGGCAAAATTGCCGGGTGCCAACGCGCCCCGGCTCTTCCAGCTTCGCGACCGTTGATGCGCGCGTAGCTCAATTGGATAGAGTGGCGCCCTCCGAAGGCGAAGGTTGTGGGTTCAACTCCCGCCGCGCGCACCATCTCCCCTCACAGATTCCGCACATGCAGATTGCCAAACTCGCTCACGGCTCCCGCGTCCTTCACACCGAACGCGCCGGCCTCTGAAGCCAGCGCACACGGAGAATTTCCTTCTCGCCGGCGAACACCACGGCTTCGCGGCCTCTGGTCTGGAGACGGACGCGCGTCCGTTTGCCGGGCGCGGTGCCCGTCAATTTCAACTCCGTCCCCGGCCCCGCAATTCCACGCACCAGCAACCTCGGGGCGCTGCCGTCCGTCACATCTTTGCCGGGCTTCACGTCGAGCTTGAACTCCACGTCGCCAAACTCCGCCTCCGTCCAGAGCGTTTGGCACGCCGCCGCGCCGCCCGGCTTCAGCGTGAGCGGCCAGTCGTTCGAGGCCCAGCGCGTTTGGGCGGCGGTCACATTGCGCCAGCCGCGCGCCAGCCGGGATCGAGCGGAGCAATCATCGCCGGGTCGGGATTGGTGGAAGGGAGTTCCTTGATGCGAATGTTTTTGAACTCCACGGGCGCGCCTCGCTCTCCAGCGCGAGGTAGCCTTGGCGAGAATTGCAATCGCCGCCGCCGCTCACTTCCTTGCCGTTCACGCTCAGGCACAGCACGCCGTTCGACGCCACGACGCGATAGTGATTCCACTCCGGCGAAGGCTTGCGGCGTTCTTCGCTGGGGAAACTGCGTTCACCACGATCACGGCCCAGCGGTTTCATCGTCGCGCCGTGAATGGGAAAGACGTCGCCGTGCGTGGTGAACCAGTCGGACTTCTTGCCGTTCGCCTTCTCGAACTGCGTCATGTAGGCGTGATCCAAAACCTGCACCTAGATGCCGCCCAGAAACGGCACGCCCGGCGCGCTGATCGGCGTGCCCCACATGAACATGCCAGAGTTCCCGCCGCTGCTCAGATGCCGCCACTCGGCCTCAATGATAAAATTCTCATACTGTCGCAGCGTGCGCAGCGCGCCGACCGGTTGGCCGGTGCAATGAATCGCGCCGTCTTTCACCGTCCACGTTTCCGGCGCGCAATTCACGTTCGTCCAGCCCGTGAGGTCTCGGCCATTGAACATGGAGACGAAGCTGTCGTTGTCAGCCGCTGCGTGCAGCGACGGCACGACGAGCGCGAGCGCAAGGCACAGATGTTTCATGCGCGGAGAATGATCGAGCGTCTTGTCGTTATCCACCCTCCGCGCAGCGCCCGACCGGAGGTCAATGAAGCTGCACCGCCGGAGGCGACGGACTGCGGACGGCAAACCTATAGACGATGAGCGCGCCGCCCGTCAGCAGCAGAAGCAGCAAGGCCACGGTCACCAGCACGGCCAGAACCTTCACGGCCGTGGGCACATTCCGCCGGCGCAAAAGCAGAAACAATCCCACGCCGCCGAGGCCGAGCACACCGAGAACGGCCAGGCCCAGCAGCAGGGTGATCCACGGCACGCCGAGAAAAACCGTTCGCGCGGGAGGAGGCGTGGCGGGCGCGCGCTCCGCGGCCAAGGTCAATGGCGTCACGTTGAGCGGCAGTTCGGCGCCCAAACCAAGACCCGCACGCCATTGCGTGCCGAGGCGCACGAACTGGCCCCGTTGCGCCGGAACATAATCCTCCGGCAGCGCGAACAGGCTGAACATCAGACGCAAGGTCGCGCGCCGGTTCGGATCATCGCGCTTCACGCCCTCGAAGATCGTGAGCGCGTTCGTGTCGTTGAGGTTCCATTCGCCAGGACCGACCCAGTGCGAGCGGTCCGGGCACACAGCCGCCCAAACGTAGTCTTCCCATAGATCCACCGGCTGGCTGGTGGCGCTCCAACTGAGGGCCGGAGCGGAGACGTGAAGTTGAAAACTGATCCGTCCGTCCGCGTTGGTGCGGACCGTCCACTTTGCCAGCGTGGCGAACGGAACAGGCGCGTCGAGCGACACCGCGTGATAGCTCAGCTCCGGCAGTCGCGCCGTCCCCTCCGCGCTTTCCATCTCCACCCCCAGCACGCCCACATGGCGGGCACGCGCCAAAGTCGTCACGGCTTGAAATTCATTCGAGCCAGGGCCGGCCCCGACCACGGGCGCGAACAAGGACAGGCCGCCCTCCGTGGAACTCACTTCCAGCGGCGCGGCGGTTTTCTTTGCGGGAGGCCCGCCCGGCCCGCCCAGCGCGGGCTTGTCCATTACCTGTGCGGTAATGGATTGGCCAACGATCTGGGCCAGCTCCACGCGCGCGCCGCGCACCGTCTTCGCGCTGAGGCAGGCGGTGCGGAGCAGTTCCGCCGCGAGCGTGGCGAAATCGCCGCCCAGTTCCTCCGAGCTTTGCGACTTGGTGAAATTGCCGCTCACCCTCCGCGTCAACAGCGTGCGGTTCACACCCAGCCGGTGGAGTTCCAACCGCACCTCCGCCTCGTGCAGCTTGCTCTGGGCATCGCGCTGCAACGGCGCGGCGGCCACACCGTTGCCACGCGTCACCCGCATGAAGCCTTCTCGCGACGCCTGTACCTGCCAGGTCACGACCATCGAGTCCCCGCTGTGCGAGCTGCGCCCCATCACCTGCACCCAGTTCGAGTGGCCCGAATGCACCACCGGCGCGACTTCCATCTCCGCGCGATACTCCGCGCCGTTCGTCCCGCGCACGGTGAACAGCGTGGCGGCTAAGCCCGCGCCCGCCGTGTTCGCGAACGGGCCGAACGGCTTGAGCTGGCGAAACGCCTTCTGCGCCAGTTCCGCCGTGGGCAGCACGAAGCCGACGCGCCAGACGTGCGGCCCCGCCGGATGAATTTTCCACGATTGATTGCCCTCCGCCGGCACGGGTTTGATCAAAGTGCCGGCGACAACTGGCGGCGGAGATTCTTGCCGCGCCACCTCATCCGCCGCCGTGAGTCGCGGCCCGATCAATCCGGCGCGCACCTCCGCGCTCCACCGTTCGACGTGCGTGCTGAGGTCCACCACCACCACGTTTTCGATCACGAAGGCGGGGGCGACTTGCGCGCGCCAAATTGCTTCGCTCGCACTCGGACGGCTCCGAACGCTGCGCACGACGAAGAGCGCCGCCACGCCCAGCAGGACCAGAATCGCGACGATCACCGCCGTGCGCCGTCGCCGTCCGAGCAGCATCGGCACGAGAAACGCCAGCCCCCCGAACAGCAGCGGCAGGAAAAACATCGCGTCCGTCGGAAGGCCGGGCCCGCCGCGCGCGCGAATGAACAACAGCATCGGCACCACACCGAGCAAGGGCACGAGCAACGGCAGCATGAGCCAGGGCCGGTTGCGAATCTTCGGCAGTTGCTCGCGCGGCAGTGACGCGGGCGCGCGTCCGGCCGTGGACTGCACGGCGCGCGCGATGGATTCGTGCCACTCGGCCACGCGCGCGTTCCAGGTCGCGGGCCAGGCGAACCAGCCTTCCATCGGCGAGAGCAGCACGCGCCGCGTCACCCCGTTCTCCTCGTAGCCGATGCTCAGGAGATCAATGCCCACGGGATTCATGGAACTCGGATACTCGCCCACGCTCACATCACGAATCGCCGCGAGCGGAATCAGCGTCGTCACGCCGGCGCACGCATGCGTGAGCTGTTGCGCGTCGAGGATCAACTGCCCGCGCGTGCGGTAGGCGAAGAACTGGCCGCGCGCGGTCGCGAGCAGTTCCGGCCTGGTCAGCGTGGCGGTGCCGATTTTGAGGAGTTGAGGAAATGGTTTCGGGTTTGGCGTTTCGGCTTTCGCATGGGCGAGCGTTTCGAGCTGCGTGCGGAACTCGGCGGCGGTGGCAAAACGCAGCTCCGGCGTCTGCTCCAGTGCGCGCAGCACGATCTCGTCGAGCCGCACATCAATCTGCACTTTCCTCGACGGCGGCAGGAGCTTTGCGCCCGGCAGTTCGCCCGTGAGCATTTCGTAGAAGACGACGCCGAGCGAATAGATGTCCGCGCGCGCATCCACCGTCTGCGGCGCGGAAGATTGCTCGGGAGCCATGTAGCCGGGCGTGCCGGTGACCGCCGATTTTTCTCCCGCAGATTCAGAAAGACCGCTGATGTGATTTCTCTGCTTGTCCCCCATCTGTGGCTTTTCTGAATCTGTGGGAAACCCTCCCAGCATCTTCGCAATGCCAAAGTCCGCCACCTTCACGCGCCCATCTTTGTCGAGCAGCAGGTTCTCCGGCTTGATGTCGCGATGCACGATGCCGCGCTCGTGCGCGTATTGCAGCGCGTCGCACAGCGGCGGGACGATGGCGAGCGCCTCCTCGGGCGTGAGTTTTCGCGAGCGCAGCAACTGGCGCAGGTTCACGCCATCCACAAATTCCATGAGCAGAAAGTAGAACCCGCCCGCCTCGCCGAAATCATGAATGGTCACGATGTTCGGATGGCTCAACCTCGCCAGCGCCTGCGCTTCTTGCGTGAAGCGCTCGGCAAACTTCGCGTCGGTCACGCGCTCCGGCGCGAGCAGTTTCAGCGCGACCATACGGTTCAACGACTTCTGCCGCGCCTTGTACACCACGCCCATGCCGCCGCGTCCGAGGCATTCAATAATTTCCAATTGCGGGAAGTGAACGGCCAGTTGCTCCGGCGTGAGCGGCGGTTGCGCCGCCACTTTCTCCTCACCAGGCAGCACCGTCTCGGTCGCGAAGTTCAGTGCGCCGAGACAGCGCGGGCACAGGCCCTCGGGCGCGCTCGGCGGCAACGCAGCTCCGCAACGCGGACAATTGGTGGGCGCAACACTCATGCAGTCGTGGTCACAGCCCGCATCATGTAGCCGACGCCATAGACCGTCACCAACAACGAAGGCGTCCGCGAATTGTCGCCGAGCTTCTTCCGCAACATGCTGATGTGCATGTCCACCGTGCGCGTGACGGTGCGAAGCGGGTCGAGCCGCCAGACGCCGGCGAGCAATTCATCGCGCGACACGGGACGACCGGCGTGGCCGAGCAGCCAGGAGAGCAAGGAGAGTTCAAGCCGCGAGAGCTTGTGCCGCGCGCCGGCGGGGTGGCAAATCTCGCTGCGGTCCAGGTCAATCATCGGACGCGCTTCCATCGTGAGCAGAGTGTTCCGTTTCATCACTCTTTCCTTAAGCATCCGGCGCCGTTCGTTACAAAAAATCCGCGGGGCGGTGGTGGAACTCGTCGCGCTGCGCAGAGCGGCACGCCCGAACGGTCTGACGTGCTGCCAAGTCGCGCGCCTCACAGGCCGCCCGCTGAACGCGGGCTGGTTTTGTCGCGGCGCGACAAAACCCACTTCATCCCTCGCCCAGCAGCCCCGCGACGTGGCGCACCTCGTCTTCCACCTCGGCCACGTCGTTCACCGTGTCGGCGATGGTGGCGCGGAAGAGTTCGCGGAATTTTTTCCGCAAGCGATGCACGGCCACGCGCGTCGCGCCCTCGGTGCTGGGCAATTGCGCCGCCAACTCGGCGTAAGGAATCGCGCCGCGCTCGGCGATGAGCGTGGATTTCAAAAGTTCAAACTCCTCCCGCTTACCGCCCGCCACGTAGTCCGCGCGCAGGCGGGCCAGCGCCTGCTCCAGCAAGGTCATCGCCCACTGGCGCTCGTAAATGCGTTCGGCGGACTCCGCTGTTGCGCCGTGCTGAAGATAACGCTGCTCCGCGACCGCCGTGTCGAAGCAGACCGGTGTGACCCCGCCGCCGCGTTTCTGCGCGCGGGCGCGGTCCCATTCGTTGGCGAGAAAGCGTTTCAGCGCGACGTGCAGGAAGGTCCGCAGCCGTCCCTTCTCGCGATCCGCCGCGTGCAGGAAATTTTTCTCCAGCAGCCGCGCGAAAAATTCCTGCGTCAAATCCTGCGCGTCATGCGGTGCGTGGCCCTGCCGGCGCACCAAGGCGTAGAGTGGAGACCAGTAGGCGCGACAGATCGCCTCCAGCGCTTCCGCCGACGAGGGCGAGGATTTGTCCTGCGCCGCGAGCACGACCGACCAGCGCGTTGTGACAAACAACGGGGACGCGGAGGCCAGCGGCTCGGACGATGACATGATTTCAGAGACAGATTAAGCAAAGCACGCCGCTTGTTACAAAGCCGGAGAAACAATTCCCCTTCCGGCCCGCGCCCAAAATTCGGCAAACTGTGCCCATGAAGATTTCCGCGCTTGCCGCCGTGGCCCTGCTCGCTCCCCTGCTCTGCCGGGGCGAAGACTGGCCGCGCTTCCTCGGCCCGCGCGGCGACAACACTTCCACGGAAACCGGACTGCTCGAAAAATTTCCGACCAATGGCGTGCCCATCGTGTGGGAGAAAAAAATCGGTACGGGCTACGGAGCGCCTTCCGTGTTCGGCGGACAACTCGTGCTCCATCACCGCATCGGTGGCGATGAAACCGTTGAGAACTTCGATGCGGTCAGCGGCAAATCATTGTGGCGTCACGCCTACCCGAGCGCCTTCACCGATCCCTACGGCTACAACAACGGGCCGCGCTGCTCGCCGGTGCTCACGTCGAATCGCTGCTACACCTTCGGCGCGGAGGGCAAGCTCGTCTGCCTCGACCGGCGCAACGGCAAACTCATCTGGCAGCGCGACACGGCGAAAGATTGGGCCGTGCCGGAAGCATTCTTCGGCGTGGGCAGCACGCCCTTGCTCGAAGGCGATAAGTTGTTCGTCATGGTCGGCGGACAGCCGAACGCCGGTGTCGTCGCGCTCGACGCGGCCACCGGAAAAACCATTTGGGAAAACGTCGGCAGCTCCAACTGGACGGGCGCGCTGATGACGGGCTGGCCCGGCGACCGCACGTATCGCTGGACGGGCGTGGAAAAATCCGCGAGCTACTCGACGCCCATCGCCGCGACGATTCATGGACAACGCCATCTGTTCGCCGTGATGCGCCAGGGCCTCGTCTCGCTCAATCCCACCAACGGCGCGGTGAACTTCAGCCGCTGGTTTCAATCCACCGGCGCGGACTCCGTGAACGGCATTTCCCCCGTGGTGCAGGATGATTTGGTCTTCTACTCCGCCGCCTATTTTCGCGCCGGCTCATTTCTGCTGCGCGTAAAACCGGATGGGAAAAGTTTCGAGGAAGTCTGGCGGCAGCCGAAATTCTTCCGCGAGCTGGACGCCGGCGGCGCTCTGCTCGAACCCGTGCTCGGCCTGCATTGGAGCACGCCTGTCCTGCATCAAGGTTTCCTCTACGCCTTCGACGGACGCAACGAGCCGGACGCTTTCTTCAAATGCGTGGAGTTGAAAACGGCGAAGCTCCTGTGGTCGCGCGACGAACGCTGGCGCGGCCATCCCGCCCCTGGCAGCAAAGCACAGCCGCCGGTCTTCGGACGCGGCTCCGCGATTCTCGCCGACGGCAAACTCATCGCGCTCGGCGAAGGCGGACTGCTCGGCCTGTTCAAACCAAATCCGCAACGGCTCGAAGAAATCTCCCGCTGGCAGGTGCCGTCGCTCTACTTCCCCTGCTGGGCCGCGCCCGTGCTCTCGGAGAAGCGATTGTTTTTGCGCAGCGAGGATTACCTCGTGTGCCTGAACGTGGAGAAGTGATGGAGAAGTAATCAGTAAGACAGTAACCAGTGAAACAGTGATCGGGTGACGCGCCGACTGTTTCACTGATTACTGATTACTGATTCACTCATCGGCTGCGGACCCGGCGGTCCGCAGCTCCTCAATCCTCCGGCATGGGCCGGTCTTTCGTCTCGGGCAAGAAGGGCAGCACGACCAGACCGAAGAGATAAATCGCGCTCAACCAGCACGCGGCTTCGCGGAAGGCTCCGAGCTTGGCATCCGCCTTGGCGATGGCGTCCGCCGTGAGCGGCAGCGCGGCCACGGCCTTGTCGCCGAGGGCTTGTTGCAACACACCGAGCGTGAACGGCCCGGTCGCGGCGATGAAGCGGCCGACGTTGTAGCAGAAGCTCGTGCCGGTGCTGCGCAGGCGCGTGGGGAAAAGTTCGGGGAGATAAATCGCGAACCCTGCGAAGAGTCCAAGCTGGAAGAAACCCATGACCGCGCTCATCCACAGGTCGCTCTTGCTCTTGAAGTTCAGGAAGAAAAACATCGTGGCGAGAAAGGCCATCACGAAGCCGACAGCAAACGCCTTCTTGCGACCGAAGCGGTGGGCGAACTTGCTGAAGCAGATCATGCCCACGAACGCGCCGATGTTTTGCACGATGAGGTTCATGGACATCCACCAGCCCTTGGCCGCGCCCAGCGCCTTCTCGGTGAGTCCTTCGGCGCGCAATGATTTGTCGAGCGCGGGGCCGACGAGTTCGGGGCTGAAGAAGCCGACGCCCCACAGCCCGACCACGCCCGCGACGCAGAGCAGCATTCCGAGCACGGCGGGCTTGCGCCAGCGGCCCACGCCCAGCATGTCGCCGTAAGAACCCATCTTTTTTCCACCCACCGCGCGGCTGGCCGTGCGCGCCTGCACCCATTTCTCCGGCTCCTTGAGCCGCAGCATGATGAAGATGCAGAGGAACGCGGGAGCCGCGCCGATCCAGAAAAGATATTTCCACGAGACGAGCGGAGACAGGCCGGACACCGCCATGCTGCACAACCCGGCGGTCACGTTGCCCACGGCGGAGAGCGCCTGCAACATGCCGAGCGCCTTGGGCCGCGCCTTTTCCGGGAGCGCATCCGCGACCAGCGCCACGGCCAGTCCGAAGACGCCGCCCACGCCGAGTCCGGTGATGAAACGGTAGATGGCGAAGTCCGTGAAGTTCCGCGAGAAGGCGCTGAGTCCGGTGCAAATCGAGTAGAGCAAGACCGTCATGGCCAGCGTGCGCGCGCGCCCAATGCGGTCGCCGATGGAGCCAAAGATGAGTCCGCCCGTGGCCCAGCCTGCGACAAAGATCGCGGTCGCATAGCCGCCGTACTTTTTGACCATCGAGGGATCGGCGTCCGGGCCGAGCAGCGTCGAGATGGCGTTGTTGCGGGCGAGAATGAAAAGCTGCTGGTCGAGGCAGTCGAAGAGCCACGCAAGTGAGGCGACGATGAAGACGAACCAGTGGTAGCCGTTGAGCAGCTTCCACCAAGGCAGATTCGCGCCGG
Source organism: Pedosphaera sp. (assembly GCA_031411375.1). Taxonomy (GTDB): domain Bacteria; phylum Verrucomicrobiota; class Verrucomicrobiia; order Limisphaerales; family SIBH01; genus JANNGC01. The sequence continues at coordinate 12,185 of JANOAY010000753.1, forward strand.
GCGCGGAGGATGATTCCTGTTTTGTCATGGCGTGCGGCGTGAGTACACGGGCGGGCGCGGCGAGCCAAGCAGTTTGTCCGGGTTGGCTGTAACGGCGGGACCGACGGAGCGCGGACCGCCGAGTCCGCGTGTTCTTGTTCAACCACGGAAGACACGGAATGAAAATGGGGCGGACGGAAAGCCGCTCTTTCCCTTTCCGTGTTTTCTGTGTCTTCCGTGGTTAAAAGTTTTATCAACACGCGGACTCGGC
>JANOAY010000754.1:0-13248 GCA_031411375.1 Pedosphaera sp.
CAACATCCTGCTCGATGTCCGCGCCGCGCTCGAGCCCTGGCACGTGCTCGGCGAAGAAGGCTTCGCTGGCAGCACCGTGCGCAATGTGGACAGCTCGCTGGAACGCGTGCAGGTCAAGGTGCAAGGCCTCACGGACGGTCGCTATGTCGTCACCTGCAACGGCACGCGCGTGCCGCTGCATCCTACGGGCACACGCGGCGAATTCGTCGCTGGCGTGCGCTACCGTGCGTGGCAGCCGCCGTCGTGCTTGCATCCGACGATTCCTTCGCACGCGCCGCTGGTGTTTGATCTCTACGACACCTGGAACAAGCGTTCGCTCGGCGGCTGCCAGTATCACGTCGTGCATCCGGGCGGACGCAGCTACGACACTTTCCCGATCAACAGCTACGAAGCCGAAGCGCGCCGCCTCGGACGCTTCTTCACGCAAGGCGCGACACAGGGTAAATTCACGCCACCGCCCTCGACCGAGAACGTGTACTTCCCGTTCACGCTCGACCTGAGAAATGCCTGATGCGGACGAGAAAAAAATTGGCGATGGGATTGCGCGCGAGATAAAAATCTCGCCAGCGATGACCCAAACCCAATCCAGCACGTCCTTCGGAACCTCACCGACGTCCGCTGGGCTGTTGACGGGTTACAAACCGGGGGCCTCGGTTTTTGATGAACTGGTTGTGGGCGGAAAGCTGCGGCCGCACTACGCCGGCCTGATGCAGGGACTGGACGAACTCGGCCTCTCCGAACTCAAGCGCCGCGACGACACCTGCCAGCGGCTCGTCCACGAGCAGGGCATCACCTACAACGTCTATGGCGACCCGCGCGGGATGGAGCGGCCTTGGCAGCTAGATCCGGTGCCGTTCGTCATCGCGCCGGACGAGTGGCGCAAGCTGGAAGCAGGACTGATTCAACGTGCGCGGCTGCTGAACAAAATTCTTGCGGACTGCTACGGCGCGCAGGATTTGATTCGTTCGCGCTGGCTTTCCCCCGCCTTGATTTTCGCGCAACCGGACTTCCTGCGCCCGTGTCACGGGCTGCGCGTGCCGGGCGATACCTTCCTGCATTTTTACGCCGCCGATCTGGCGCGCTCGCCGGACGGGCAATGGTGGGTCATCTCGGACCGCACGCAGATTCCCACCGGCATGGGCTACGCGCTGGCGAACCGGCTGGTCACGTCGCGCATTCTGCCGGAGTCGTTTCGTGACAATCATGTTCACCGGCTTGCGAGATTTTTCCGCGACATGCAGCGCACGCTGGTGGAACTCGCCCCGCGCCAGACCAGCGAACCGCGCGTGGTGCTGCTCACGCCCGGCCCGCACAACGAAACCTATTTCGAGCAGACGTATCTTGCGCGCTACCTCGGCTACATGCTCGTGGAAGGCTCGGACCTCACGGTGCGCGACGATCACGTTTATCTCAAAACGCTGAACGGTCTCGAACGCGTGGACGTGATCCTGCGCCGCGTGGACGACGACTTCTGCGATCCGCTGGAACTGCGCAACGACTCGATGCTCGGCGTGCCGGGACTGATCGAGGCCGCGCGCGCGGGCAACGTGACCATCTCGAACGCGCTCGGCAGCGGCCTGCTGCAAAGCCCGGCGTTCATGTCGTTCCTGCCGGAGTTGTGCCAGCATCTGCTCGGCGAGGAACTCAAGCTGCCGTCCATCGCCACTTGGTGGTGCGGGCAGGAATCCGCGCGCCGTTACGTGCTCGAACATCTCGATGACTTGTACATCAAGTCGGCTTTCCGCACGCGGACTCGTGCCATGAAGCCCGGCCAGCGGATGACCGCGACGGAGCGCGAGGAGTTACGCCGTCACATTCAGTTTGATCCCGATTTGTTTGTCGCGCAGGAGCATGTCGAACTTTCCACCGCGCCGTCGTGGAATGGCAGCGCCATCACGCCGCAGCCGGTCGCGTTGCGCACGTATCTGGTCGCGAGCGGCGGCAGCTACAGCGTGATGCCGGGCGGACTGACGCGCGTGGCGCCCGATGCGGACGGACGGTTTATCTCCATGCAGCGCGGCGGCAGCAGCAAAGACACTTGGATCATTTCGGACACGCCGGTGGAAGAAATTACTCTGCTCTCCCTGTCGAGCCAGACCACAGAACTGCGCCGCACCGGAAACAATCTGCCGTCGCGGCTCGCGGATAATTTCTTCTGGATGGGCCGTTACTCGGAGCGCGCCGACGCCACGTCGCGGCTGCTGCGGAGCGCGTTGCAACGCTTCAATCCCGAACGCACCGGCAGCGCGCTGCCGCTGCTCGCACCGTTGTTGCGCACGTTGGAAGTTCACGGGCAACTGCCCGACGTGATGGGCAAACCGGAACTGCGGCAGAACCCCGAGGCCTTCGAGGCGGAACTGCTCTCGGCGATATTTGATCCCGGCAGCCCGGGCAGTTTGTGCAGCACGATTGATCATCTGTTCCGCGTGGGGATGCAGGTGCGCGACCGCACCTCGACGGACATGTGGCGCGTGATCACGCGGCTGAACGACCGGCTCTCCACGCCCACCGCCAGCCTCGTGATGCTGGCGGGCGACGCCGTGGCGGTGCTGAACGAAACGCTCCTGAGCCTCGCGGCCTTCCACGGCTTGGCGCGCGAGAACATGACGCGCGCGCAGGCGTGGCGGTTCATTGACATGGGCTTGCGGATTGAGCGCGCGGTGTATCTCAGCACGCTGCTGGACTCGACGCTGCGCTCGGCGGACGCGGAAAATCCGAGCGTGCTCGAAGCGGTGCTGGAAGTGGCGGACAGTTCCATCACCTACCGCTCGCGCTACAGTTTGCTGCCGCACATCGCGCCAGTGTTCGATCTGGTTTTGCTCGACGACAAGAATCCGCGCTCAGTGCTGTTCCAAATCAATCAGTTGATGAAGCACTTTGATCGAGTGCCGCTCGAACTGAATTCAGGCAAGCCCGGTTCCGGCAAAGCCATCCTGCACGACATGCATGCGCGCCTTGAACGCTGCGACACGCGCGAACTGGCGGGCCTGAAAAGCCTTTGGCACGAGAGCAAGGTGGGCCGGCTCATCCAGCAGACGCTGCGAGATTTGCCGAAACTTTCGGACGCCATCGCCGCGAGCTACTTCGCGCACTCGGCGATTTCTCGCACGGGACGCGAGGCGCAGACGGGAGCGGGGGAGCCATGACCTACGACATCACGCATCGAACGACTTACGATTACGCCGCACCGGTGAGCGTGTCGCATCATGTGGCGCGGTTGGAGCCGCGCGCGGCGGGAACGCAGGAGGTCGGCTCGTTCGCGCTGAAAATTTCTCCGCACCCGACGTTGCGCAAATCGCGCGAGGATTACTTCGGCAACCGCCTGTGCTCGTTCAGCATCCAGCAAGTCCACGAGCGGCTGGAGACCGTGACCAGCAGCCGGGTGACGGTTCACGCACCGCAGTTCGCACCGCAGGAGCAGTCGCCCGCGTGGGAGACGGTGGCGCGGCTATTCCGCGACCCGGTTTCGCCAGAAGTGGTCACGCCGTACCAGTTCGTCTTCGATTCGCCGCAGGTGCGCGCGTCGTTTGAGCTGTCCGATTACGCGCTGGAAAGTTTCCGCCGCGACACGCCGCTGCTGATGGGCGCGGCGGACCTGATGCGCCGCATTCACCTCGATTTCAAATACGATCCCAAGGCCACGACCGTCGCGACGCCCCTGGAGGAAGTCTGGAAAAAGCGGCGCGGCGTCTGCCAGGACTTCGCGCATCTCGGCATCGCCTGCCTGCGCTCGCTCGGTCTGCCCGCGCGCTACGTGAGCGGCTACTTGCGCACGCACGCCGCGCCCGGCAAAGAGCGGCTCGTGGGCGCGGACGCCTCGCACGCATGGTTCGCGCTCTTCAGTCCCGACGCGGGCTGGGTGGATTTTGATCCCACGAACAATGTCCGGCCTGCCGAGGAACACATCACCGTGGCCTGTGGCCGTGACTTCGGCGACGTGAGTCCGCTCAGCGGCATTCTCACCGGCGGCGGCGCGCACGAGGTGAAAGTGTCTGTGGATGTCGCGCCAGTGCTGGAATCTTGAACTTCTACTAGCTCCCAGAACTGCTTTCCCTTTGAGTCTCGCGATGCGTTGGGACATCCAGCACAAAACTCGTTACGACTATGCCGCGCCGGTGCGCGACAGCTTCAACGAATTGCGCCTGCAGCCGCTCTCCAACGCGCAGCAGACGGTGGAATCTTTCGTTCTCAACGTGTCGCCGTCGGCGAAGTTGCGGAGCTATCCTGACTTCTACTCGAACGTCATTCACCACTTCGACATCACGGAGCCTCATTCGTTTCTGGAGATTGAAAGCAAGCTGGTGGTGGAAACGCACGCCGAGCAACGTCTCGCCGCCGACGCGCGCTCCGTGTCCATGTCGCGCGTGAAGGAGGCGCTGCGGGGTGAGCGCGCCTACGATTTCATTCTCGAAAGCCGTTACGTGGATCTCACGCCGGAGACGTGGCGGCTCGCCGTGGACGCGACGCAGGACGAGGACGACCTCTGGCAGGTCGCGTTGAAGCTGATGCGCTTCGTGCATTCGCATCTGACCTACGAAAGTCATTCCACCACTGTCCACACGCACATGCGCGAGGCGCTGGCCGAGCGGCGCGGCGTGTGCCAGGACTTCGCGCACGTCCTGCTCGGACTGTGCCGCACGCTGAAGATTCCTGCGCTCTACGTGAGCGGCTATCTCGCCACGGAAGAGGCCAGCGCCACGCACGCGTGGACGGAAGTTTGTATCCCCGGCGTCGGCTGGCAGGGACTCGATCCCACGCACAACCGGCAGCCCGATGAAACGTACGTGAAGATCGGCGTGGGCCGCGATTACGCGGACGTGCCGCCGGTGAGCGGAACTTACAAAGGCACCACCGAGCGCAAGATGACGGTGGAGGTTAAGATCACGCGGGGCGCGGACTCGGTGGCCTGCGCTTCGCCCTGAATTCACGCGGTCTTTTCCGCGCATGAAAAAAAATCCGGTGCGCGAGTGGTAAATCTTTTGCGCCGCGCGGCGCACCTTTCTTACGTTGCACATGTCGCCTTTCCCCTCGCGTCGCCAAACCTCCGCTCCCGTCTGAAGGCCAGCCCAGACAATTCACCCGCGAGTTCGGTGGATTGCCAGCCCAGTCCCGTCTGGTGGTGCGCGATCTCAGGGGGGGGGCGGAGGCCGATGTCTTGGCCTCCGCGACCAGGCGGTGCGATTTTGAAAATGATTATGAAATGTGATTTGCGTTCGATGTTTTGCCGCCAGTGCTGACGCTGCCGGCGTCCGCCGCGCTGCTCGGCACCTATGGCTTCGCGACAGAGTCAAGCGTGCCCGCGACGCGGGGATGACGTTCGGTGCGTTCAGCTGTGCGAACATCACCGCCGCCGCGGTGGCGGGCGAGCTCCGCAGCAGCGCATGGACGATAAGGTCATCGCTGGACCCGGCGGAGTATGTGCAGTTCACGCTTACGCCTGCGTCCGGCACGCTGACTTTCAGCAGCCTCTCCTTCCTGATCGACAGCCACAAGGCGAACGGCAATGGCAATGACGGCGGGCCGAACAATGTCGAGGTCCGGCTCTTCGCCAGCGGGAAGCTCAGTGCCGCGCTGGCCTCGCAAACCTACAACGGCGTGCAGGACACGCGGCAGACGCTCACCTTCGATCCGGCGGATCAAACGTCAGCGGCGGGTTTCACCGTGCGTCTCTACGGCTGGAACGCGGAGAACGCGGCGGGAAGTCTCTCCTTTGACGGCGTGGCGGTAAGCGGCTCGCTCTCCGCGGTGCCGGAACCGGTGAACGTGGCCCTGCTCGCGTTCGGTCTCGGGATGGCCGGCGTGTGGACGGGGCGGCGGTGGTTTCGTCGTCGGATGCGTTGAGGACTGATTCTGCCGCCGCGCGCTCTCAAATCAGCCACGGGAACGCCGGCTTCCAGCCGGCGTGTTGCTTCAGCGTAAAACAATCTCGCCGGCAACGATGCCGGCGCTCCCAGGCGCGCGTGCGGACGGAGCATGATCCGGGTTCCCGGGCGGTGAACCCGGTTGAACCTTGGAATTTGGAATTTGGAATTTGTTTGGGATTTGAGATTTGGGTTTTGGATTTTATTCCCCATCCTCCGCGCATGGCTGACCACTTCGACGAAACTTTCATCCGTCTGCACGCGAGCGATCATGTCGCGGTGGCCAAGCGCACGGTGAAGGCGGGCGTCGAGCTGTGGCACGACGCGGGACGGATCATCGTGGCGAAGACGATTCCGGCCGGACACAAGATCGCGCTCTTTCCCATCGCGGACGGCGCGGTCGTCCGGCGCTACGGACAGATCATCGGCTTTGCCCACGGCAACATCGTGGCGGGCGATCACGTTCACACGCACAACCTCCTCTGCCAGGCTTACACGCGCGATTACACGGCGGGGACAGACGTGCGCCCGGTCGCGACGGCGACGGAGCCGCGCACGTTCCAAGGTTTTCTGCGGCCCGGCGGCAAGGTCGGCACGCGCAATTACCTCGCCATCATTTCCACGGTGAACTGCTCGGCCTCGGTGTCGCGCTACATCAAGGAGCGCTTCCGCGAGGAGGACTTGCGCCGTGATTTCCCGAACGTGGATGGCGTCATCGCGCTCACGCACAAGGTCGGCTGCGGGATTCCGGCGGCGGAGAGTTTGAAACTGCTGGAGCGCGTCACCGTCGGCATGGCGCGGCATCCGAACATTTCCGGCTACGTGATGATCGGTCTCGGCTGCGAGATGAACCAGGTCGGCGGGCTGCGGGCGAATTACAATCTGGCGAAATTGAAGCCGGGCGAGAACGCGCCCACCTTCATGACCATTCAAGGCGCCGGCGGCGTGCGCAAATCCGTGGAAGCCGGCGTCGCGGCGATGACGAAACTTCTTCCGCTCGCCAATGCCGCGCGCCGCACCGCCCAGCCCCTCAGCAAACTCATCCTCGCGGAAAATTGCGGCGGCTCCGATGGCAACAGCGGCATCACGGCGAATCCCGCGCTCGGCGTCGCCAGCGATTTGCTCGTCTCGCACGGCGGCATTTCCGTGCTCGCCGAGACGCCGGAGATTTACGGCGCGGAGCATCTGCTCATTCATCGCGCCGTGAACCAGGCCGTGGCCGACAAACTGATCCGGCAGATTCACTGGTGGGAAAATTACGCGAAGATGTTCAACGCGAGCATTGATAACAACCCGAGCTACGGAAACAAGGAGGGCGGCCTCACCACCATTTACGAGAAGAGCCTCGGCGCGATTGCCAAGGGTGGGCAGGCACCGCTCGTTGCCGTTTACGATTACGCCGAGGACATCACCACGCCCGGCTTCGGCTTCATGGACACGCCGGGCTACGACCCCGTAAGCATGACCGGTCTCGTCGCGGGCGGCTGCAACATCGGCGTCTTCACGACCGGGCGCGGTAGCGTCTATGGCTGCAAGCCCGCGCCGTGCATCAAGGTGGCGACGAACAGCACGCTCTACCACTGGATGCAGGAAGACATGGATCTGAACGCCGGCACCATCCTCGACGGCACAGAAATGGTGGAACAAGTCGGTCAGCGCATCTTCGAGAAAATCATTTCCGTGGCGAGCGGCGAGAAGACCAAGAGCGAACTCAGCGGCATCGGCGACGAGGAATTTGCGCCGTGGTTTATTGGGCCGCAGTTCTAGCGCAACTTTCCGGGTGGGGCGCAGCGACCGGAGGGCCGATTGACCCCTTTCACGGCCACAATCTCACCCAACGTATTTGCAACGAAGCCGCGCAATGTCATAAGCGCAGCCGTGCCGTTCATCACTGCTTCTCCTCACCCGGTGCCGCTTCACTTTCAACCGCCACCTCCGCAGGTGCCGCCGCCAGTTGCTCCGGCGGCGCAGTGGCGAGGCCGGGATCAACCGTCAGCAACGACTCCGGCTTCGTGATGGGAATGCGGCGCAATTCATCCGCAGCAGGCAGTTCTTCCAGATTCTTCAGCCCGAAGTATTCGAGGAAGATGGGAGTGGTGCCGAAAGTTTTCGGGCGGCCAATCACTTCCGCCACGCCGACCTGCTCGACGAGTCCGCGCTCGACGAGCGTTTGCAGCACGCCGTCCACGGCCACGCCGCGCACCTGCTCCATCTCGGCGCGCGTGATGGGCTGGCGGTAGGCGATGATGGCGAGCGTTTCCAGCGCGGGCGCGGAAAGCCGCGACGGGCGCGCGCGCTCGCCGACGAGCGCCTTGACCCACGGCGCAAACTCCGGCTGCGTCACAAACTGCCAGCGCTCGGCCACGGAGATGAGCCGGTAGCTGCGGCCGGCGGCTTCGTGCTCCTTCGTCAGCGCGTCGAGCGCGGTCACGACGTCCTCGAAGGAGGTCTTCTTGAAATCGCCGGCCTCGGGGCTGTGCTCGGCGGCGTTCTTCAGCACCTCGCGCAGGTCTTTCACGCTGAGCGGCTCCTGCGCGGAGAACAGCACCGACTCCAAAATATTTTTCAGTTCCATGTGGGGAAAGAGCGAGGGACGGTTGAAGACGCTGAATTCAACGCAAAGGCGCGAAGGCGCAAAGACGCAAAGTTAAAACCGACAGAGAGTGAAAGATTTGCCGGAGCATGTGACGACCGCCGATCCAGAAACAGGTTTGCCCCCTTTGCGTCTTCGCGCTTTTGCGCCTTTGCGTTAAAATTTTTCACAAATAACACGTCACGTCTGCGTTTCGGTCGTCGCCCCCACGGGCTTCACCGTCTCGTCTTCAAACACCGCCTGCTCGGGAATCTCCGTCGGTACGGTGGGCAACTGCGGCTCGGCCTTGATGATTTCAATCTCCGCAAAATGATCCCCCTGCACGCAGATGATTTGCTTCATGCGAATCAGTTCGAGCATCGCGAGGAACGTCACCACCACTTCCGTCCGGCTCGTTGCGCTCTCGAAGAGTTCCGAGAATTTCATGCGCCCCTTCTCGCCGATGCTCTTGACCAGCATCTCGATCTTTTCGCTGACGCTCCACTTGTCCTCGAAGATTTCGCGCGATTCGCCTTCGCGCTGCGCCACGCGCCTGAGAATGGCGCTGACGGCGTTGACGAGATCGAAGATGGAAACGTCCGGCTTCTGCGGCTCGGATTCAAAGACGGGCTTGGGCGCTTCGCGGCGATAGACGCTCTCCTGGCGGATTTCCAGTTCCTGCAATCGTGCCGCCGCATCCTTGAACTTTTTGTATTCGACGAGCTGGCGGATGAGTTCCCAGCGCGGGTCTTCGCCGTCGTCCTCTTCCTCCACGGCGACCTGTTTGTCCACGGGCAGCAGTTCGCGGCTCTTGATGTACATCAGCGTGGAAGCCATGACGAGGAACTCGCCCGCGATCTCTAGATCGAGCTGCCGCATGACCTCGATGTATTCGATGAACTGCGAGGCGAGCGCGGTGAGGTTGACCTCGTAGATGTCCACTTCCTGCTTCTTGATGAGATAAAGCAGCAAGTCGAGCGGGCCTTCAAAGACCTCGAATTTGACTTTGTATTCGGACATTTGCGCGCCGGAGCTTGTGCCGGAGTGCGCGAATCCTAGGGGCGGGAATTGCGCGCTGGCAATGGGATTGTCGTTGGCCCGCCCGTTGGGGACGCATCTGGCCAGTGCTACCGACGGGAGACTGGAAAGTCTCCCAACCTGCCGGCTGGAATGCCGGCGTTACGGCCGCGCTGCTCACTGACTTACTGGTCACTGATTACTGATTACGATTTTCCCCAGCACCTTCCGCTCCCGCAGCGCGGCAAACGCCTCGGTCACGCGCTCCAGCGGCAGCACCGAATGAATCACCGCGCGCAATTTCCCCGCCGCCGCCCCGTCCAGCGTGGCGCGCATGTCCGCGCGGTTGCGGCCGTAACTGCCGATGAGGCGCTGCTGTTTCACGAAGATCGGCCAGAGGTTCAACGTCACTTCGCGCCCGGCTGTCGCGCCGCAGGTCACGATGGTCCCGTTGCGCGCAAGGCAGTCGAAGCACTTGAGCAGTACGTCGCCGCCGACGTGTTCGACGACGATGTCCACGCCGCGCTTGGCGGTGATGCGGCGCACTTCGGCGGGCCATTTCGCGCTGGTGGAATCCACGACGAATTCTGCGCCGAGGTCTTGCGACAACTTTGCCTTCTCCGTGCTCGACGCCGTGGCAATGACGCGCGCGCCGAACTCGCGCGCGATCTGGATCGCCGCCGAGCCGACGCCGCTCGCGCCGCCGATGGCCAACACCCAGTCGCCGCGTTTGACCTGCGTGCGCGCGGCCAGCATGTGCATGGCGGTGCTGCCGGCGAGCGTGAGCGCGGCGGACGTTTCAAACGACACGTTGTCCGGCAGCCGCACGAGCGAGGAGACGGGCGCAAGCATTTGTTCCGCGAAGCCGCCGTCGCGCTGCACGCCGAGCAGAAGATTTTCGCGGCACTGGGATTCCTCGCCGAGCAGACAGAACTCGCACTCACCGCAGAAGAAATTCGACTGCACGGCCACGCGGTCGCCGATGCGCCAATCGCTCACGCCTGTTCCGAGTTCCCCAACAACGCCCGCGACCTCGCCGCCCGGCGTGCGCGGCAACTCCACCGGAATGGGCAGGCCCGCCTCCTCCAGCCAGAGGTCGAGGTGGTTCAGGCCGCACGCGCGGACATCGATGAGCACCTCGCCGGGGCCGGGCTGCGGCGCGGGCAGGTCGCGGAGTTCAAATTTTCCGGGTGAACCGTGGGCAATGAGTTGGGCGGCGCGCATGAGGTGACTCCAATTCTCAGTGCATCTCCACATCGCAGCTCCCGATCCCGCCGCGATAGAAATTGAACTGCACATTCGGATGATCGGCGAGCAATGACACCGGCACCGCGCTGTCGGCGAGATGTTTGGAAATCATCAGTGTCGTCAGGCGCTGGCCGAAGGGGTTGTCATGTTTCCCCGCGTGCCAGATGGAAACTTTCTCCGCCTGCCACGTCTCGACCGGGCCGACGGTGAGCGCCTGCGTGGGCACGAGCGTGATGTTCCCGCCGCCGCTGGTGCGCGCGTTCTGGGCAATGGTGATGGGGTGCAACTGCACCGCACGGGTCGCCAGCTTGCGATACTCGGCGGGGGAAGGCGGCGCATTTTTGAATTGGCCCGCGCGCTGCGGCGGATCGTTGAAGGCCCAGTGCTTAATGTCGCCCTGGCCGCCCTGCATCACGGCGCAGCGCACGCCGGAGTTCCAACTCTGGCAATAAGCACGCGTGTCGGCTTTGGGGAAATGCAGATGCGCGTCCGGCATTTTCAGTTCACGGCGGATGCGGTTGAAGCACATCTCCCGGTCCGCCTTCTCGAACGAGAGCGGATGGGTGGGCGGCATTTCCTTCCCGTTCACCAGCCATTCGTCCATGCCCCAGAAATGCGCGTGCTTCAGCGACACGCCGAGATCATTCACGAGCCGCGCCACGAGCGGAAGCTGCTCGGTCGGGCCGATGGGGCCGCAGAGGCCGACCGGATTGTCCGCCGTGGATTGCCGCCACGCGGTGAGGTATTTGAGCGCCTCGGCGAGATAAAATTCCTCCAGCGTGTCGTAGAACACGACGCGGAAGCCAGGGCGCGAGAGTTTCAACATCGCCTGCGGGGTGAGCTGCGCGGCGTCGGCGATGAGATCGTTTTCGAGCGTGGTGTAATCCCACCAGTCGGGCGCGATGGAACTGAGCTTGCGTGGCATGGGCGGAGAAAACACCGGGGCGGGTGAGACTGCAAACTCAAAGCCACGCGGCCTGTGACAATTGCGGATGGCTCGCCGCGTGGCTTTGCAGTTGGCAGGCGCTTGGGGCTTTGAGGATAGTCCGCGCGCATGACGATGCAAAAAAACGCGCGCATCTACGTGGCCGGCCATCGCGGTCTCGTGGGCAGCGCCATCTGGCGGGAACTGGAGCGGCAGGGCTTCACGAACCTGATCGGGCGCACGCACGCCGAACTGGAACTGCTGGACGCGGCGGCGGTGCGGAAGTTTTACGAGGAGACGCGGCCCGAGTTTGTTTTCGTGGCGGCGGCGCGCGTGGGCGGCATTCTCGCGAACAACAATTTTCCCGCGCAGTTTCTTCACGACAATCTTGCGGTGCAGAATCACCTGATCCACGGCGCGCACGAGGCGGGTGTGACGAAGCTGCTGTTTCTCGGCAGTTCGTGCATTTATCCGAAGCACGCGCCGCAGCCGTTGAAGGAGGAGTATTTGCTCACCGGCCCGCTGGAACCGACGAACGAGTGGTACGCCATCGCAAAAATCGCCGGCGTGAAAATGTGCCAGGCGTATCGGCGGCAGTATGGCTGCAACTTCATCAGCGCCATGCCCACGAACATGTACGGGCCGAATGACCATTACGATTTGAAGAACTCGCATGTGCTGCCCGCGCTGATCCGGAAATTTCACGAGGCCAAAATCAGCGGGGCGAAGGAAGTCGTCTGCTGGGGCAGCGGCGAGCCGAGCCGCGAATTTCTTTACGCGGATGACCTGGGCCGTGCGTGCGTGTTTCTGATGGAGAGGTACGACGAGGAGCAGTTCATCAACGTGGGCTTCGGCAGCGACGTGACTATTCGTGAGCTGGCCGAGACGGTGCAGCGCATCACGGGCTTCGCGGGCGAAATCATCTGGGACCGCTCGAAGCCGGACGGCACGCCGCGCAAGTGGATGGATTCCTCGCGCCTGCTGGCGCTGGGGTGGAAGCCGCAGGTGAATCTGGAGCAGGGCATCGCGCTGGCTTACGAGGATTTTCGAAAACGGTTTTGCTAACAACGTGCCGCCAGCGTCCCGCTGGCCGTTTGGTTAAAGACGCCAGCAGGATGCTGGCGGCACGCTGGTTCAGTAGTGCGCCAGCACTTCGATTTCCACCGCCGCGCCGCGCGGCAGAGCCGCGACCTGCACCGTGGAGCGCGCGGGAAAGTCCGCCGTGAAGTAGCGGGCATAGACTTCATTCATGGCCGCGAAGTCGCCGAGATTGGTCATGAAGACCGTGGCTTTCACGACGTGGGCGAAGGTGAGCTTCTGATCCGCGAGAATGGCTTGCACGTTCTCCAGCACGCGCTCGGTCTGCGCGCGGATGTCGCCCGCGATCAACTGGCCGGTGGCCGGGTCGAGCGGAATCTGGCCGGAGCAGAAGAGCAGGTCGCCCACGCGCACGGCGTGGTTGTAGGGGCCGACGGCGGCGGGGGAGGCGGAGGGCTTGATGATTTGTTTCATGGTTGGAATTTCAAATGACGAATGACGAATGGCCGGGTAGGGCGTCGCTGTCCTCAACGCGCCGGGGTGAGGCGTGGGATGTTCGGGAGCGTTCTTTCGATTCCAGCCCGGCG
>JANOAY010000755.1:0-3732 GCA_031411375.1 Pedosphaera sp.
CGGCCCCGGCGACCGCGCGAAGGTCAGCCAGTATCTCGACACCGTGCGCGAAGTGGAGCGGCGCATCCAGAAGGCCGAGGCCGACGCGAAGGACAATCCGCTGCCGGACCTCGACCGGCCGGTGGGCGTGCCCGCCGCTTACGCCGATCACGCGCGCCTGATGTTCGACTTGCAGGTGCTGGCGCTCCAGGGCGATGTCACGCGCGTCATCACGTTCCAACTCGCGCGCGAGACGAGCTACCGCACTTACCCGGAGATCGGCGTTTCCGATCCGCATCACCCGCTTTCGCATCACGGCAACGATCCCGCGAAGATCGAGCGGATGTCGAAGATCAACGCGTTCCACGTCTCGCTCTTCGCCGAGTTCCTCGGGAAATTGAAGGCGACGCGCGAAGGCAACGGCACGTTGCTCGACCATTCGCTCTATCTCTACGGCAGCGGCATCGGCAACCCCAACATCCACGACCACACGAACCTGCCCATCCTCGTCGCCGGTGGCGCAGCGTTTGGAATGAAAGGCGGACGGCACCTCAAGTATGCGAAGCCGACCCCGCTGGCCAATCTCCACCTGACGCTGCTCGACAAAGTCGGCGTCCACCTCGACTCCTTCGCCGACAGCAAAGGCAAGGTGGACGGTTTGTTTGAGCCGCTGGCTATTTGATGATGAGCGACGATCTGCTCAGTCAGGCTAAAATGGCGACGCCGTTGTTCATTGCCACCGAGCGGTTTGATGCCGCCGATGGGGAGAAGTGGAACAAGTATTGTGCATGGGCGAAAATCCCCCGCCTCACTGAACTGGTCGGCCTGGATTCAATGATGTGTCCGCATGTGATTACCGACTTCACCGACGAAGATTGGCACCACATCGTGTGTAAAGATTTTCGCCTCAGTTATTTCCATCACCTGGATTATCTGAAGCGACGCGTTCAGGGCCGGTCCCGGATAAATATATTGGGCGTGTATCGCAATCCGCAAACCCACATCACGACCCCGCCGGCTCCGGCCTCCTTTTCGTTGGTCGGCCACGACTTGATTGAGGAGATGACGCAAGTTAGCGCGCTCAACAATTGCGGCGGCTTTCCAGACGCGTTCCGTAACGATGAGTTAAACCAGTTTGGACTCCTGGAGGACTTCGCCCGCGCCACCGAGGTCAGGCGTCATTTGCGGGAGCGTTACCCCGACGAGCCTCATGCGGGCTGTGAACTGTATGCGCTTTGGAGACTGAACGACTCCGCAAGATGACCATGAATTCCGAACGTGACCACGAAATGGAGCGCGGTTGTGTCGTCTTCGACCAGCCGCTGCATGTCGGCAGATCGGGAATGCTGCGGCCGGGTCTTCGACTACAGCCGCGCTCCGTCGTTTGCGCGTTGACCATTCTGGCCTTGGCTTTGGCGCAAGGATTATTTGCGGCTGAGTCGCGCGTGGCCGCCGCCGCCGAGAAGTCAGACCGCGCCACCCTCCGCACGCTGCTCAAGCAACGTGCCGACGTGAACGCGCCGCAGGCTGATGGCATGACGGCGCTGCACTGGGCGGCGCATCTTAACGACCTTGAAACCGCCCAAGCTCTCGCCGATGCCAAAGCGAATTCAAACGCGACGAACCGTTATGGTGTCACGCCCCTCTCGCTCGCCTGCCAGAACGGAAACACGGCGATGGTCGAACTGCTCCTCGCTCGAGGCGCTGATGCGAACACCACGCTTCACGGCGGCGAAACGGTTCTGATGACCGCCGCGCGCACAGGCCAGGCCGGGCCGGTGAAGGCGCTGCTGGTGCGCGGTGCCATCGTGGATGCGAAGGAGCGTCGCGGGCAAACCGCGTTGATGTGGGCGGCAGCGGATGGCCATGCGGCCGTGGTGGAATTGCTGATCAAGGCGGGCGCGGATTTTCGCGCTTCGCTGCCGGACTCGGGATTCACGCCCTGGTTCTTTGCCGCGCGCGATGGCCGGGCCGAGGTCGTGCGCGTTTTGTTGCCGGCCGGCGCGGACGTGAACGCGCCGATGGAGCCACGCAAGCCCACGGGCAAAGGCCCGAGGAAGGGAACCAGCGCGCTGCTCTTGGCCGTGGAGAACGGCCATTTCAATCTCGCGGTGGAATTGCTCGCAGCGGGCGCGGACCCGAATGACCAGCGTTCAGGATTCACGCCGCTGCATGTGCTGACCTGGGTGCGCAAACCGCAGCGCGGCGAAGACGACGGCGATCCAGCGCCGCTTGGCTCTGGGAATTTGAACAGCGTCCAGTTCATCCAGGAACTGGTGAAGCGCGGCGCTGATGTGAATGCGCGCTTGAAGTCTGGCAAAGGCGGACTTGGCAAATACGACACGAAAGGCGTGACGCCGTTCTTCATGGCCGCCGCCACGGCGGACATCGCCTACATGAAACTGCTCGTGGAGTTGGGAGCCAATCCTTCCATCGCCAATGTCGACGGCTGCACGCCGCTGATGGCCGCGTGCGGCATCGGGGTCGGCAGCGCGGCAGCGAATGAAGTGGCCGGCGAGGAACCGGAAGTGCTCGAAGCGGCACAACTGCTCCTCAAGCTCGGCGCAGACGTGAACGCCGTGGACGCCAACGGCGAAACCGCCATGCACGGCGCGGCGTTGAAGAATCTTCCGAAGGTGGTGCAATTCCTCGCCGACCACGGCGCGAAGATCGAAACTTGGAACACGAAGAACCGATACGGCTGGACGCCGTTGTCCATTGCCAAGGGGCATCGTCCCGGAAATTTCAAACCGTCCTTCGAGACGATGGAGGCGCTGCACAAGGTCATGCTGGCGGCAGGCGTGCCCCCGCCCACCAACGCGCCGACAGCCGATCTCAACAATTCAGACTGGGTGCCGCTCAAACTGCCTCCGGCGAAGAAGCAGCCGTGACCCGGTGATTCCTTGGCGGAGACAGCGAACGTCACCACCGCCCGAACTTGGATTACTCCGCCCGCCCCACCAGTTGCGGTTGCTTGGTGCCGCGGAAACCGACGTTGCTTTCCGCATCGTAGAACAACTGATTCCCATCGAAGCGCAGCTTGCGCGTCACGTAGAACGGCGTCTCGGTGAAACAGTGCTTCATCACCAGCGTGTCCTCCGTCGCCCACGCGCTGGTGGCAGCGGCAGGCCGGTCCACGTACGTCCCGAACGAGCCGGAACCGCGCTGCCACTCGCGATAGCCGCTGTTGAACTGCTGCGTGATGCCATTCGCTCGAATGGCCATCGTCACGCCCCGGCCTTCGGAGTTTGGTGTGAGCGTGATCGCTTCCAATTTTTGCTCGTTTGTCGGGAAGATAAATTTCCGACCCAAGATTTTTGCGGCGAGCGGCGACGTCGCGCTGCCTTCCACCGGGCGCACCGTCAGGCTGGCGAGCTTTTCGGCCAGCTTCTTTTGCGTCGCGGCACTCGCCCTCAATCGCTTCGGGCCGAAGTCCGGGAGCAGTTTTTCCCAGATGAGATTCATGACGCCCTGCATGTCTTTCACTCCGCTCGTGATGGCGATGACCGCGTCCTGTTCCGGCAGCACGATGCAGTATTGGCCGAACGCGCCGTCGCCGCGATACGCGCCGTTGCGGCACCGCCAGAATTGAAAGCCGTAGCCTTGGTCCCAGTCGCTCTTGGGATTGCTGCCGTTCGAAACCTGCTTCGACGTGGCCATCTCCACCCACTCCAGCGCGAGGAGTTGCTGGCCCTGCCACTTCCCCTTCTGCAAATACAATTGCCCGAAGCGCGCGATGTCCTCCGTCCGCAC
>JANOAY010000756.1:0-2639 GCA_031411375.1 Pedosphaera sp.
CACGCGGTAGCCACCTGTTTGCCATCCGGCGAGAAGAGCGCGCCCGCCACCATACCGGGATGTTTCCAAGTGTAGATTTCATGGCCCTTGGCGGCCTGCCAGAGATAGCGCCATTCAACGCCGCGCAAGTCGGGCTCACCGGGCTTGGGCCAGTATTGATTCAGCAGTGTCACTGCCTGCTGGCGACTGTTCTGTTGCAACGCCGCCTGGGCCGCCTTCATGTCCGCGGCGTAGGCATGTAACTGAGCTAACCTGCGGAGCTTCGTTTCGCTGGCCTGCGCTGTCTCCGCTGCCAACCGCTGGGTCGCCTCGCCGATGCGGGCAGTTTCAGCGGTCGCGCGCAGGGTACGCTGTTCACGCTCGGCATTCCGGGCCCGCACCGCCTGCCATGTGCTCATCACGATCCCGAGCAACAGCGCCACGGTCACGGCGCCAGCCGCCGCGAAGGCCAGCTTGTTGCGCCGCATCAATTTTTGCAGCCGATAGACTGTGCTCGGCGGGCAGGCCCGGACCGGCTCGTGGTTGAGATGGCGCTGGATATCCGTGGCCAGGCCGTTGGCCGTTTCGTAACGGCGCGTGCGGTCCTTCTCCAGGCAGGTCATCACGATCCAATCCAGGTCGCCACGCACCAGCTTGGAGAATTTTGACGGCTCGGCTCCGTGACGTTTCGCGACCAGCGTGAGGTCGGCATTCACCATCGTGCTCAGCCGCGTTGAAGGCCGGGGCGGTTCCACTTCGCGAATGGTGCGGCGGATTTCATCGATGCCCGCCTGCACGAGCTTTTTCCCGTCGAAGGGCGTCTGGCCAGTGAGTAATTCGTAGAGCAGCACGCCCAGCGCGTAGATGTCGCTGCGCGTATCGATGTCCAGCCCGCTCATCTCCGCCTGCTCCGGACTCATGTAAGCCGGCGTGCCGATGAACTGATGCAACTGCGTGTAAACCGTGTTGTCGGTGAGCCGGCCTTCCGTCGCCTTGGCGATGCCGAAATCAATCACCTTCGGCACCGGCACGCCGTCGTGCAGCGTCACGAGGATGTTCCCCGGCTTGATGTCGCGGTGGATGATTCCCTTCTGGTGCGCATGCTGGATGGCCTGGCAAACCTTGATGAACAGATCGAGCCGCTCCTTCGTGCTGAGATTGGCCTGATCGCAGTAGTCGGTGATGCGGATGCCGCGCACCAGTTCCATCACGAAGAACGGTCGGCCCACATCGGTCGTGCCCGCATCGAGCACCTTGGCAATGTTCGGATGATCCATCATCGCCAGCGCCTGCCGCTCCGCCTCGAAGCGCGCGATGACCTCCCGCGTGTCCATGCCCAGCTTGATCACCTTGAGCGCCACGCGTCGGCGCACCGGCTCGGTCTGCTCCGCGACATAGACCGTCCCGCAACCGCCTTCACCCACGCGCTCCAGCAATTTGTAGCGGCCGAGCGTCTGGCCCACGGCTTCGTCCGCCGGTTCTTCGGCGAACTCGATCTTCATGGTCGCCTTCGCTGCGGATTTGCCGGCGGCGTCGCCCAGCATTTCATCTGGCTGATCGTGTGCGGCGAGCAGTGCTTCCAATCGCAGGCGGAGCGCACCATCTGCACCGCAGACGGCCTGTAGAAAAGCCGCCCGTTCGGCGCAGGGCTTCTCAACGGCCATCGCGAACAGCGCGGACTCTCGTTCCTGGAGAGAGGGCATTGGTGAATTGTTCATCTGCTTCTACATGCGCAAACGCCGGGCGGAAAGTATGGATAAATTTTCCGAATTCCTCAGCCACGGATGGAACACAGATGAAACACGGATGCCAAAGCCGTCTAGTCAGGCTCCATCGGTGTTCAATCCGTGTTTCATCCGTGGCTCAATCAGGTTTTCCTCCTCCGCGCAGTTCGACCGTCAGCCAGGCGCGGGCGTAGGCCCACCATTGCTTGGCCGTGGGCACGGCGATGCCGAGCGCCGTCGCCGCTTCATCAAAACTCATCCCGACGAAGTAACGCAGCTTCACGAGTTCAGCCTTGCGCGGATCGAGCACGGCGAATTTTTCCAAGGCTTCGTTCACCGCGAGCAATTGATCGTCATCCGTCACGGGCGAAGGAATTTCGATTTCACCCAGTTCAACCGGGGCCGTGCCGCCGCCGCGCTTGGCTGCGAGACGTCGGCGCGCGCGTTCGATCAAAATGCGCCGCATGGCCTCCGCCGCCGCGCCGAAGAAGTGGGCACGATTTTGAAACGACGGGGCATCGCCGCCGAGCCGCAGCCACGCTTCGTGGACGAGCGCGGTGGGCTGGAGGGTGTGACCGGCGGATTCGCGCGCCATCTTCGCCGAGGCCAGTTGGCGCAGCTCGTCATAAACCAGCGGCAGCAACTCCGCCACGGCGCGCGGATTGCCCGCATGAATGGCGTTGAGCAACTGGGTGACGTCGGGCATGGGTGCGAGGATAGCCTTGGCCGAACGCGAAAGGCGAGCGCGTGAGCCTGAAAAAACCAAGCCGAAGAATTTGCGTCAGCATCGGTGAACGGTAGAAAACTTCCGGCCCGCCCGGCCCAGATCTTTGCGCCTTGGTGCTCTGCGGGAGATGTCCTCTTCTCTGACGAGACGGTTCCAGTTCAGTGGGACTTGGTGGCGGTGGCGCCCCACCACGCCTTCGCTTCCGCGTT
>JANOAY010000757.1:0-2542 GCA_031411375.1 Pedosphaera sp.
CGCTCCAGCACCGCGCGCCACGGTTGCCCGCGATAGGCGGCCGCGAAGCGCAGCAGGTCGCGCCGCGTGATCCCGGCGTCGAGCGCGGAGAAGAGCAATCCGCCCAAGTCTTTCACCAGCCAGCGTTCCGGCACGGCATCACGACGCTGCACACGATGCAGATCAATCAACGTCAATTCCACCGCGTCCGCCGGCGTCCACTGCGACCAGTCGCGGTCGCGCGTGAGGAAGTGGCAGAGGTAAAAGTCCCGGTGATTCAGGCCGGCGCCGTGCATCGCGCGGGCAATGCGGGCAAGTTGTTGAATGAGCGCGTGCTTGAGTCGCACACGCGTGCGCCCGCGCGCACCGCGCCAGTCCTTGGTCAAATCTTCGAGCGAGATCATCCCTTCCAACGCGTGCATGACGATGAAGGATTCGAGGTTGGCCGGTGCCGAGCCGCGCAGGCCGCGCCCCGCGCACGAGGGCGTCGCCACACCCGCCGCGTTCAACGCCTCAATCGCGCACCACTCCGGCTCCGCGCTCACGATGGGCGCGCGGCCGTAGAGCCAGTTCTTGAACACCTCGCGCCAGCCCACGCCAAGATGCGCCTTGATGAAGTAGTGCCGTCCGCCCAGATGAAACTCGACGGTGCGCCGGTTCTTCACCGCGCGATGCACCTGCCCCTCGACGCGCATCAGCCAGTCGAAGGCGTTTTCCTTCGGCACATGCGCGCGCAGATGTTCGTCCAGTTCCAGCACGCGGGAATTAGGCCACAAGTGATCGCAGAAGGGAAATGTTGGAAAGTGGCGCTCCGTCCGAGTTTGGATGTCCAACTTTCCGCAAATTCCGTGCGGCCCTTGCGTCGCGCGGCCCTACATTTTATCTGGTAACACATTATGCAACTCGACCGATTCACAACTAAGGCCCAAGGGGCGTTGCAGGATGCTCAACGGCTCGCGCTGGAACACGGGCATCAGGCTTTCGACGGTGAACACTTGCTGATGGCGCTGCTCCGGCAGAGCGAAGGGTTGATTCAACCGCTGCTGCAAAAGCTCGGCGTGCCGCCCGCGCGCGTGGAGCAGGACTTGCAGATCGAACTCGCCCGTCGCGCCAAGGTGCAGGGCGGCGGCGATGCCTATCCCACTCCCGAATTCCGCAAGACGCTCGAAGCCGCCGAGAAGGAGGCGCACAAGCTCAAGGATGATTTCGTCAGCACCGAGCATCTGCTCCTTGGCCTGCTGGACGAAGGCGGTGCTTCGCTGAAAAAGATTTTCGCCACGCACAAAGTTTCGCGCGCCGAAGTGCTCAAGGCGCTCGCCGATCTGCGCGGCAACCAGCGCGTGACCGACCAGAATCCCGAGGACAAATTTCAGGCGCTGGAAAAATATGGGCGCGACCTCACCGCCGCCGCGCGCCAGGGCAAAATTGATCCCGTCATCGGGCGCGATGAGGAAATCCGCCGCGTCATGCAGGTGCTCATGCGGCGCACGAAGAACAATCCCGTGCTCATCGGCGAGCCGGGCGTGGGCAAGACCGCCATCGTCGAGGGCCTCGCGCGGCGCATCGTGAGCGGCGACGTGCCGGAAGGCTTGAAGAACAAGAAGCTCGTGGCCATGGACCTTGCCGCGATGATCGCGGGCGCGAAGTTTCGCGGTGAATTCGAGGAGCGGCTCAAGGCGTTCCTCAAGGAAGTCACATCCAGCGAAGGGCGCGTCATTCTCTTCATTGACGAATTGCACACCATCGTCGGCGCGGGCGCGGCGGAAGGCGCGAGCGACGCGGCCAACATGCTCAAGCCCCAACTCGCGCGCGGCGAACTGCGCTGCATCGGCGCGACGACGCTTGATGAGTATCGCAAGCACATCGAGAAAGACCCCGCGCTGGAGCGGCGTTTCCAGCCCGTGCAAGTCGCCGAGCCGAGCGTCGAGGCGACCGTTGCGATTCTGCGCGGCCTCAAGGAACGCTACGAAGTCCATCACGGCGTGCGCATCCAGGATTCCGCGCTCGTTGCCGCCGCCACGTTGTCGCACCGCTACATCACGGATCGTTTTTTGCCGGACAAGGCCGTGGACTTGATTGACGAATCCGCCTCGCGCCTGCGCATGGAACTCGATTCAATGCCCACGGAAGTTGACCAGCTCGAACGCCAAATCATGCAGTTCGAGATCGAGCAGAACGCCCTCAAGAAGGAGAAGGACCCGGCGGCGAAGGAGCGCCTGAAGAAAATCGAGAAGCAGCTCGCCGAGCTGAAAGAGAAGTCCTCACAGCTCAAGGCGCAGTGGCAAAACGAGAAGGCCGCCATCAACGCCGTGGGCATCGTCAACGGCCAGTTGGAGCAGGCGAAGCTCGAACTGGAAAAAGCGCAGCGCAGCGGCGACCTCAACAAGGCCGCGCAGATTCAATACGGCACCATCCCCGATTTGCAGCAGAAGCTCGCGGGCGCGGAGAAGGCTTCAAACGAAAGCACCGGCGGCAACCGCTTGCTCAGCCAGGAAGTCACCGACGAAGACATCGCGAAAGTCGTGGCCGCGTGGACCGGCATTCCCGTGACCAAGATGCTCGA
>JANOAY010000758.1:0-2426 GCA_031411375.1 Pedosphaera sp.
CGTGCCTCGCAACCCGGGGCTATTCACATTCAAGCCCTCCGGGCTTGGCGCTTCGGGACGAAGCCCCGTGTCACCTCAATCCATCAGCACGTCCGCCAACGCCTCGGCCTCGGCCGATTCGTGACGCGCGCGGCGGATGGAAATGGCGGGGGAGTTCATGGGGGTGAAGAAAGCAGAATCGGGGAAGTGGAAACACGAAATAACTTTGACCGATTCACGAACGAAGAAACTTCCGTCATGCCGTTCAGCCGCGAAGCGGCACAGGAAATTAGCCAGCTACGAAGTGGCTGGTTGCGATGGCCAACGGTCTCCCGTCCTGAAGGGACGGTGGAAGGCGTGGAAGAAGTCCGTTGTCCCTCCGGGACAAAATTAATTTGGGGCGCGGTTCCAGACACTCCGTGTCTGGCTAATTTCCGGTGGTCCCTTCGGGACGAAGCCCCCTGTCGCCTCAGTCCATCAGCACGTCCGCCAACGCCTAGGCCTCGGATGGCTCGTGGCGCGCGCGGCGAATGGAAATGGCGGGGGAGTTCATGGAGGGGAGGAAAAAGCTAACGGCTTAAGCTCAACGAACCGGCCAAAAGTTTGCACAGAGACTTGCGCTCGACTGGCGCATGTACCCGCAAAAATTAACGCTTTTGCTTGCTGAGGAATAAATCTGCCTTTTGTTTCAAAGGGTCATTATCCCGTCTTGAAATCTCTTTTGCGACATCCACGGCAATCACAGACGCTCCTTTGTCGCGTTCGGCCAAACTGGTGAGCGTCCTAAAGCTGTAGTTTCGGTCATCCTTCTTCACCGACGTATCCAATGCGAGACGCTTGCAGCAACGAGCGAGCGGTGCCGCAACTTTCGACTCTCCGGAGACGATATTTATCGCGTTCATCGCAATAGAACGATTTACCCCTGTGATGGTGTTTGGTGAGCGCAAGAAATCGCTGACATGTTGTTTTTCATCCTTTTGCGACGCATTTGCCACTGATGCAATGTCTGCTTCGGGGTCAGAAGGTTTTTCGCCAGCGAAAACGAGTGTTGAGATGCAGGAAATCGTGGCCAAGATCCAAGATACGTTCTTCATGTTGTCAATAGTCTTAGTTTTCAGGTTCGATTTGAGTGTCCCCACTTCCCCTCACGCCATCTCCAGCCCGCGCATCGTCCCCGTGGCGGAGGCGAATTTGTCCGTCTCCAGGCCCATGCGTTGCAGCATCGAGACGAAGAGGTTCGGCAGCGGGTAGTTGTGCTGCGTGTCGAAGGCCAGGTGCTGGCCGTGCCGGAAGCCGCCGCCCGCGAAAATCGTCGGCATATTCGTGGTGACGTGCGTGTTCGCGTTGCCGAGGTTCGAGCCGTAGAGAATCATGGTGCGGTCGAGCAGCGGCTCGCCGTCCTCGCGGATGTTCTGCAAGTCGGTGAACAGTTCGGCCAGCAGCTTCATGTGCCATTCGTCAATGGTCTTGAGCTGCGAAAGCTTCTCCTTCGATTTCCCGTGGTGCGAGAGGTTGTGGTAGCCGTCGCTGGTCTTCACTTCGCCGAACTCGAGGGCGGGCGAGTTCACGCTGTCGAGCATGAGGGAGACGGAGCGCGTGGAGTCGGTCTCGAAGGCGAGGCGCACCATGTCGTACATGAGCTTGACCTTGTCCATGTAGGCTTTCGGGCTGGCGGGATCGAGCGGCACGGAGGCGGTGGTTTTCGGATTGGGCCGGCGTTCCCATTCGCGCGACATCTGCAGGCGCTGCTCGAGATCGCGGACGCTGGTGAAGTATTGGTCGAGGCGGTCGCGGTCGCGCGCGCCGACGTGGCGTTGCAAGTCCTTGGCCTGTCCGGCCACGGCGTCGAGGATGCTCCGGCCGGTTTCGAGTTTGCGCACTTGCGCCTCGGTCTCGGCTTTCGTGCCTTGGAGAAACATTCTCGCGAAAACGTCCGCCGCCTTTTCCTCGCAGGGAATGAGCACGCCGGAACCGGTCCACGAGAGGCTGCGGATGCCCTGCTGGATGTTCACGCCGAGCGTGAGCGACGGGAAGCGCGTGAGGTGGCCGATGCGTTCGCTGATGTATTGGTCGAGCGAGATGGTGTTCTTGAAGCCCGCGCTGCCGGGATGCGGCGCGGCGGTGAGGAAGCAGTTGTCCGCCGGATGCCCGCCGTCCACGTCGGGATGCGAAACGCCGCTGAAGACGGTGAAGTTGTCGCGGTGGGCCTTCAGATTTTCCAGATACGGCGAGAGGGTGTAGTCGCGCCCGGTGCCGGTGGGGAAAAATTGGTCGGGCAACAAACCGAGGTTGTTGCAGATGCCAAACATGCGGCGCGGAACGCCGGCCGTCTGAGCGCGAACCGGAGACATTACATCGAGAAGCGGCAACGCCAGGCCAACACCCACACCCCGAAGGACGGTACGGCGCGAAATGACACGGCGGCTGGTTGTTCTATACACGGCCAT
>JANOAY010000759.1:0-1579 GCA_031411375.1 Pedosphaera sp.
CCTCTCCCCGCTCGTTCCTCACGGGGAGAGGGAGTCGGAAGCGTCAGGTTTGAGAACAGTGTTGAGATGTGCCCGAGGGCGGGTCTCCACCAACTAATGATTTATCATGAACACGAACCAGAACACCGCCGCTGAACGCCACTTCGCCTTCAACCGCCGCCAGTTCCTGCGCGGCCTCGGCGCGTGCGTCGCGCTGCCCGCGTTTGAATCGCTGGGCGCGCTCAAAGCGTTCGCCGCACCGGCCAGCAAACTCGCCACGACCGCCGGTGGCGCGCCGTTGCGCACGGCGTTTGTTTATTTTCCGAACGGTGCGATCCCCGCCGCGTGGTGGCCGAAGGGTGAAGGCAAGGACGCCGAGTTCAGCCGCACGCTCAAACCGCTGGAGCCGCTGCGCCAGCATTTGCAGGTGCTCGGTGGCCTCGATCAGAAATCAGCCTACGGTGGCCCCGATGGCGGCGGCGATCACGCGCGCGGCAACGGCGTCTTCCTCACCGGCGTGCGGCTCAAGAAAAGCGCGACCGACATCCGCGCGGGTGTTTCGATTGATCAGGCCATCGCGCGCGAGGTCGAGCATCTCACGCGCCTGCCGTCGCTGGAATTGAGCAGCGATGCGGTTCGGACTTCCGGCGCGTGTGATTCCGGCTACGCCTGCGCCTACCAGTTCAATCTCTCGTGGAGTTCCGCGACCACGCCGGTGGCGGCGGAATCGAATCCGCGCATGGTCTTCGAGCGGCTCTTTGGCACCGGCGCGCCCGGTGAACGCGCGGAGAACATGAAGCGCCGCCAGCAGGAGCAGCGCTCGGTGCTCGACTTCGTGCTCGAAGACGCGCGCGGCATGAACCGCCGCCTCAACGGCCGCGACCGCGACAAGCTCGATCAATATCTGACGGGCATCCGCGAAATCGAGACGAGCATTCAGAAGGCGGAACGCTTCGGCGCGGTGCGCGACCCCGGCATCGACACGCCCGCCGGCATCCCGCAGGACCGCGCGCAGCACGCCCAGCTCATGCTCGACATGCTGGCGCTCGCCTTTCAGACGGACTCCACGCGCGTCGCCACGCTCATGCTCGGTCACGACGGCGACAACCGTTCGCTCCCGGAGGTCGGCATCTCGGAAGGCCACCACGACCTGTCGCATCATTTCCAGAACGAGGAGAAAATCCAGAAGCTCACCGAGATTGATCTGTGGTATGCGACGCAGTTCGCGAAGTTCCTGCAAAAGCTCGAAGCCACCAAGGACGCGGACGGCCAATCGATCCTGCACAACTCGATGATCCTCTACGGCAGCGGCAACGCCGACGGCAACCGCCACACCCACTCAAACCTGCCGCTCATCCTCGCGGGCAGCGGCGGCGGCGCATTGACGCCCGGCCGCTACATCAAGCACGGGGCGAAACCCATGTGCAATCTCTTCCTCAGCCTCGCCGAGAAGATGGGCGCAAAAACTCTGGAGCGTCACGGGGATTCGACGGCGCGGTTGGAGAACGTCTAACCGTTCATTGACCCCCGGAAATGGTTTGAACAGATTGGGGCTGGAAAAGATTGGAACGTGAAGGGTGGAAAACTTGCTGCGCAGGCC
>JANOAY010000760.1:0-10884 GCA_031411375.1 Pedosphaera sp.
CCGTAACCGCAGACGCAGGCCACTTTGCCCGCGATCATGACGTCCGTGGCGCGCTTGATGCCGTCCGCGAGGGATTCACGGCAGCCGTAGAGGTTGTCGAACTTCGACTTGGTGACGGAGTCGTTCACGTTGATGCACGGCACGAGCAGCTTGCCCTGTTCGAGCATCTGGTAAAGGCGATGCACGCCGGTGGTCGTCTCTTCGGAGACGCCGCGCCATTCCTTCACCACGTTGTGCCAGAAGCCGGGGCGTTCCTTGGCCACGCGCTTGAGCAGGTTCTTGATGACCTGTTCTTCGTGCGAACCGCTCGCGGTGTTGACCCAGTTGTCGCCGTTCTCTTGCTGGAAGCCTTTGTGGATGAGCAACGTCACGTCGCCGCCGTCGTCCACGACGAGTTCCGGGCCTTTGCCGCCGGGGAACGTCACCGCGTCGAGCGTGCAGTCCCAATACTCTTCGAGCGTCTCGCCCTTCCACGCGAACACCGGGATGCCGGCCTTTGCGATGGCGGCGGCGGCCTGGTCCTGCGTGGAGAAGATGTTGCAGCTCGCCCAGCGCACGTTCGCGCCGAGGTCCACGAGCGTCTCGATGAGAATCGCCGTCTCGGTCGTCATGTGCAGCGAGCCGGTGACACGCACGCCTTTGAGCGGCTTGCTCGGGGCGTACTTCTTGCGGATGGACATGAGGCCGGGCATTTCCTGCTCGGACACGTCAATGGTCTTGCGGCCCCAATCAGCGAGGCTCAGGTCTTTGACTTTGAAGTCTTGTTTCGGAGCGCCGTTGCCAGACTTGGCAACCTTCGCGCGGGACGGGGGCAGTTTCACAGTGGCCATAGTTCAGTTCAGTTAAGAGTTCTTAGTGGAGTGTTAAAAATTAACGGATCGCCTTCTTCAGCGCGGCGACCTTGTCGGTTTTTTCCCAGGTCAAATCTTTGTCGTCCTTGCCGAAGTGACCGTAGTTGGTCGTCTTCGAGTAAATCGGGCGCAGCAGGTTGAGCTGCTTCACGATGTCCGCCGGCTTGAAGCTGAACACGGACTCGACGGCGCGCGTGATGGCTTCGTCGCTCAGACCTTCCTTGGCCGTGCCGAAGGTGTTCACGTACACCGAGACCGGATCAGGATAGCCGATGGCGTAGGCAAACTGGATTTCCGCACGGCTCGCGAGTCCCGCCGCCACAATGTTCTTCGCCACGTAACGGCCCATGTAAGCCGCGCTGCGATCCACCTTCGACGGGTCCTTGCCCGAGAACGCGCCGCCGCCGTGACGGCCATAACCACCGTAGCTGTCCACGATGATCTTACGCCCGGTCAGGCCCGTGTCGCCCTGCGGCCCACCGATCACGAAGCGACCCGTGGGGTTGATCAGGAACAACGTGTCCGCCGTGAGCAGGCTCTTCGGCAGCACCTTCTTCACAATTTCTTCGATGCAAAATTCTTCGATCTGCTTGTGCTCCACGTCCGCTGTGTGCTGGGTCGAGATGACGACGTTGGAAATGGAAACCGGCCGGTCGTTCTCGTAAAGCACCGAGACCTGCGACTTCGCGTCAGGACGCAGCCAATGCACCTTGCCGCTCTTGCGCACCTGCGTGAGACGGCGTCCGAGGCGATGCGCGAACATGATTGGGGCGGGCATCAGCTCATCGGTCTCGTCGCTCGCGTAGCCGAACATCAGTCCCTGGTCGCCCGCGCCTTGCTCGGCCTTCTTCTTGCCCTTCGCGCCCTTGGCATCCACGCCCTGCGCGATGTCCGGCGACTGCTGGGTGATGATGGTGTTCACGAACACCTTGTCCGCATGGAACACATCGTCGTCGTTCACGTAGCCGATTTCGCGGATGGCCTCGCGGGTGATCTTCACGAAGTCGAGCTTGGCCCGCGTGGTGATTTCCCCGCCCACGATGGCGATGTTCGACTTCACGTACGTCTCGCACGCCACGCGGCTGGTCTTGTCCTGTGCGAGGCAGGCGTCCAGCACTGCGTCCGAAATGGTATCTGCGACCTTGTCCGGATGGCCTTCGCCGACGGACTCCGATGAAAAGATGAAACGATTGCTCATGTTATTTTTTGCCGACAATTCTGACGCCGAAGCAAAATATCGACGTATCTGGATTTGAAGATACGAAGAAGTGAAAGCGAGTCAACGGGGAATTTTTGAAAGACGTGTTCGCCATTCGGCGAACGCGGCTAAAACCTGTGGGGTGCGCCCGGCTTGCGCCCCGGCTCCCTCAGAGCAGCCGCGTTTGCACGCCGGCCACGAATTTCAGGCCGAGCTTTTTGTAACTCAGTTCGGTGGCCACGCGGCCTTGCGGCGTGCGTTTGAGGAAGCCTTCCATGATCAGATACGGCTCGTACACTTCTTCAATCGTGTCCGGCTCCTCGCCTACGGCCACGGCCAGCGAACTGACGCCCACAGGGCCGCCGCCGAATTTCACGATGACCGCTTCGAGGATGCGTTTGTCCATTTCGTCGAGGCCGTTCTCGTCAATCTCCAGCATGGCCAGCGCGCGGTCGGCGATGTCCGAAGTGATGTGGCCGTCGGCGCGCACTTGCGCGTAGTCGCGCACGCGGCGGAGCAGGTTGTTCGCGATGCGCGGCGTGCCACGACTGCGGCGGGCGATTTGTTTCGCGCCGTGCTCATCAATCTGGATGTTCAGCAGGTGCGCCGAGCGAATGACAATTTTCCGCAACTGCTCCGCGTCGTAATAGTCGAGCCGCTCGCGGATGGGAAAACGCGTGAGCAACGGCGCGGTGAGCAGTCCGCTGCGCGTGGTCGCGCCGATCATCGTGAAGCGCGGCAGGTTCAGCCGCACGCTGCGCGCGTTCGGCCCCTGGTCAATGATGATGTCGAGTTTGAAGTCCTCCATCGCGGGGTAGAGATACTCCTCGATGGTTTTTTGCAGGCGGTGGATTTCATCAATGAAGAGCACGTCGCCCTCTTCGAGGTTCGTGAGCAGGCCCGCGAGGTCGCCGGCCTTCTCAATCGTCGGGCCGCTCGTCGCCTTGAGGTTGCTGCCCATGGCGGTGGCAATGATGTGCGCGAGCGTGGTCTTGCCGAGTCCGGGCGGGCCGCTGAGGAGGACGTGGTCAAGGGCTTCCTTGCGCTGCTGCGCGGCCTGCACGGCGATTTCGATGCGTTCCTTGACCTTGGCCTGGCCGGTGAAGTCCGCGAAGAGGGAAGGGCGCAGCGTCATTTCGAGCGCGGCGTCGGGTTTGGTCAGCACATCGGAGATCACGCGGTCAGCCATCGCGCGTGAGAATGCGGGAAGGGAGAAATGAGCGGCAAGGGAATTTCAGATCAGCGCGCGCGAGTGCGGAAAAAGAAAAGCCCGGGCTTGCGCCCGGGCGTTCTCGATCTCTATCGCCCGTCAGAGCGTGTGACCGGCAGTGGCGGCAAAGCTGCATTCCGGCTTCGAGTCCACCGGCTTCAAATCATAATCCCCGCCGGCCGGACATTCCGGCTTGTAGCGGATGTAACCGTTGTCCCCGAACAAGTCCGTGTCCACCGGGATGTCGCCTAGTTGGTGGCGTTCCGACAGCGCCCAGGTGGTTTTCGCGGCGAAGATTTGGCGCAGGTTTTCGATGCAGGCGCTTTTCTGGCTGAGCGAGCGGGCTTTGACAAAATTGGGAATGGCGATGGCCGCGAGCAGACCGATGATGGCCACCACGATCATGATTTCCACCAGCGTGAATCCACGGCGGAGGCCGGGTCTCGTCTGCATACGATTTGCTTTCATCTGTTATGCGGTGTGAACCGGAGGGGCTGATAAAATAAATTGCTCACAGAATTGCCGCCGCCGGACCGCGCCTTCACTTAGCACCGGGGGTGCCACCAAAGACATGATGGAACTTGTGCGGGAATGTTCCGGTTCGCTGCCGGAGTGTCCCGTATGGTGTCCCGGCTTGAGTCACACCGCCGCCGTATTTCGCGACACCTGGCCGGTGAGCTTACTTTGCGGAGGCCGGGGAATTGGTTGCGGACGAAAGCGGGCGCGTCAGCCCAGAGGCCTCCGCCGCCAGCGTGGAAAAGGTTTTTTGCAGCGCGAGAATGTTGCCCGTGCCGTCGGGATGCACGCGGTTGCTCAGCAAAATCCAGAATGTCTTCGAGTACGGATCAATCCACAGCGCCGTGCCGGTGAACCCGGTGTGGCCGTAGGAGCCGCGAGAAAATATCTCGCCGCGCCGGCTGTAGCCCGTGTCGATGTCCCAGCCGAAGCCGCGCTTGGCCGTCACAGTCGCGGGCGATTGCACGCTCGTCATTGCGCTGACCGTTTGCGGGCGGAAGAGGCGCACGCCGTCCAGTTCGCCGCCGTTCAACATCATCCGCGCGTAACACGACAAATCCGCCGCCGTCGTGAACACGCCTGCGTGGCCCGCCACGCCGCCCATGCCGCGCGCCGTCGGGTCATGCACCTCGCCGCGCAGCACCCCGTTGGTGCCGTCGCGCTGCGTCGGCGCGATGCGCGCCGTGTCCCGCTGCCACGGACGGTAGCGCGTGTCTTTCATTTTCAACGGACGGTAAATTTCTTCCGTCACAAATTCTTCCAACGGCGTTCCGCTCACGCGCTGCACCACCTCGCCCAGCAGTATGAAATTGATGTCGCTGTAGGTAAACGAAGCGCCCGGCGCGTTCGTGACTTTCTCCTGGCAGGCGTAGGCGACCGCCGCGCGCTGGCCTTCCACCTTGCGCCCCAGGCCGGAGCGCAGGCCCGAGGTGTGCGTGAGCAGATGCCGCAGCGTGATGCCGTCCTTCCCGTCGCGCCGGAACTCGGGGATGTATTTCTGCACCGGCGCTTCGAGGTCGAGCGCGCCGCGCTCGGCGAGCAGCATGATCGCAGGCGTCGTGGCCATCACCTTGGTCAAGGAAGCGGCGTCGAAGATCGTGTCCTCCGTCATCGGCTCCTCGTTCGGTTCCAGCGCGCGTTTGCCGAGCGCCTTGTGATGCGCCGCGCCGTCGTGTTCGATCCACAAGACCGCGCCCGGCATCCGGTGGTCGGCGATGCCCTGCTCGAGCAAGGCGTCAATTTCCCCCAGCTTGGCCGCGTTGAAAACGAACGACGAAGGAGGAGGCGTGGTCTGGCAGCCGGTCCACACGGACGCGGCGAGCAACAGGGCGAGGCAGAAATTCGATCGGCGCATGGCGGCAAACATTTTTCTGAAGCTAACAACGAAGCAGGAGAACACAACCGGCAACCTGTTGCGCCGGAGCGCAGACTTTCCAGTCCGCAGCAGCATGCGATGGAGAAGGGTGTTCGCCAGTTCTTGCGCTCTCGACCTGCGAACATTGCTGCGGGTTGGAAAACCCGCGCTCCATCAGACCTACTTCAAATACTCGTCCAGCGGCGGCTTGATTAGCTTCGCCATCTCCGGCTCGCCCATGTTCGCCGTCGTGACCAGGAACACGCCGGTGTCGATCTTCGTCGGCACTGTCTGGCCCTGGAGATGGTTCACCATCGTCATCACGCAGTCGTAGCCCATGCGGAGCGGGTTCTGCACCACGAGCGCCTGCACGTCGCCTTTCTTGAGCGCCTCCACGGCGGCAGTGCCCACGTCGAAGCCCACAAGTTTCACTGCGCCGCCCGCGCGCCCGATGTTCCGCAGCGCCATCGTCATGCCCACGGTCAGCGTCTCGTTCACGCAGAAAATGCCGTCCACGTTCTTGCCGTGGCGGTTCATGAGATTTTGCGAAACTTGATACGCCGTCTCGCGCGTCGCGCCGCCATATTGATCACTGGAGATCAATTTCAAGTCCGGAAACTTCGCCTTCAACGTGTCGAGGAAGCCCGCCTCACGCTCCTCAGTTGCCGCCGAGCCGATGGCGTAGCGCAGCAAAATCACATTGCCCTTGCCGCCGAGCAGCTGGCCGAGATGCTCCGCGCCGAGCACGCCGCCTTTGTAGTTGTCCGTGGCGATGTAGCTGATGGGCTTGTCCGACTTCACCGCCGAATCAAAAACGATGACGGGGATTTTCGCGCGCGCCGCCGTGTTGATCGGCGGCACCAGCGCCTTCGAGTCCAGCGGCGCGACGCAGATGCCGCTCACTTTGCGCGCGACAAGGTTTTCCACCACGCGCATCTGGTAATCGCGGTCGTCCTCGCGCAGCGGCGCCTGCCACATCACGTCCACGGAGATGCCGCGTGCTTTCAGTTCGCGCTGCGCCTTGATCGCGCCGGCGTGAACGGTCTTCCAATGCTCATGCGTCGAGCCTTTGGGAATGACGGCGATGGTGTAGGTTTCGGCGGCACGCAGCAGCGAAGTGCAGACCAGCGCGAGCGCGAGCAGGGTCGTGGGTTTCATGCTGGGCAGGGTAGGGAACGGGGCAACGCGGCTTCAATGCTTTTGGCACCAGTCTGGAAATACCGCGACATCAACTGGTGGGTTTTGTCGCGCTGCGACAAAGCCAGCCCGCGCAGAGCGGCCGGTCTGAGGCGTCTGGCGTTCAGACGCGTTCGCACCTTCCGGCGTGCCGCTCTGCGCGGCACGACTTCTCGCAGCGCGAGAAGTTCCACCTCTCCCCGTTCGGCCGCGCCAGCGGGACGCTGGCGGCACGCTCTCAGCAACAGCGGTTGATGCCCTTGTAGCGTTCCTCGGTCGTGCGGAGGTAAGCCTGTTCGCGGCTGGAGCCGTGGTCGTGCTGCGCGCAGGCCGTGTGTTGTTGAAGCTGTTCCGCGCGATCGACTTTGGCTTCGCCGGAAATCTCCCGGAGCAGCGCGAGGCCGAGCGCGAGGAGGCTGGCGGCGTGCAGCGGCTTGGCCTCGGCCACGGCGTAATCGGGCAGCCACGTCGGCTCCGTCTCATGCAGCACGGCGAGCTTCTTGCGCGCGAGCAGCAGGATCCACTCGCGCACGCTGATGAGGAAGATGCTCACGACGAGCGTGAGGAAGAACGCGGTGACGAAGGCATCAAGCGTGAGGTTGAACGACTGCTTGCCGAGTTGCGCGATGGCCTTGGCGTTTGCCGTGGCGTCCGTGGCGCGAAGTTGATCGGCTTTTGTTGCCGCCACTCTGGCTCCGGCCAGAAATCCAATCGTTGGGCTCGAATGGAAAATCTTCTGCACCGACGCCGTCCCCGTGACTGCGAGCAGCCAGAACAGGGGAAGCAGCGTGATGAGTGCGAATGCGGGATGACTCAAGACCTTGGGCTTTGGACCTTGGACCTTGGACTCCGTGCCCAACTGCATTTTGAGAATCACCGTCGTCGCCAGGCACAGCGCGGTGGCGGCGAGCAGTTGGTTGGCGATGCCGAAGATGGGCCACAGCGCCTTGATGCCCCCGTCCGGGTCATACACGGCGGCGAGCAGAAAATATCCCCACAGACCGACGACCAGCGCGCTGGCGAAAAGGTTCGCCATCATGCTCCGCACGTTGCCCAGCGGTTTCCACACATGGCCCAGCGCGTCTTGCAGCAGGTAGCGCCCGACGCGCGTGCCGGCGTCGAGCGTGGTGAGAATGAACAGCGCCTCGAACATCAGCGCGAAGTGGTACCAGATGCCGAGCCATTTTCCGCCCACGACTTTGGAGAACAGATTCGCCATGCCGACCGCCAGCGTGGCCGCGCCACCGGTGCGGCCGTACAAAGTTTCCTCTTTCACTTCGCTCGCGAGTTCCGTCATGCGCTCGGCGGTGAGGGCGAATTGCGGCCCGTAAGAATTCACCTTCGCCACCGTGGCGGTGGCGACGGCGGCGGCGTCTGCGCCCGGCACCTTGATGTTCATCGCGAGATACACGCCGGGGTCGAGCGTGCAGGCGGCGATCATTGCCATGATGGCGACGAGCGATTCGAGACACATCGCGCCGTAGCCGACGGGTCGCGAGTAACTTTCTCGTGTGATGATCTTCGGCGTGATGCCGCTGCTGATCAGCGTGTGAAATCCGCTGATCGCGCCGCACGCGATGGTGATGAAGCAGAAGGGAAACAGCTTGCCCGGCACGACCGGCCCCGAGCCGTCGATGAATTGTGTGAGCGCGGGCATCTGCAATTTCGGCAGCACCAGCAGCACGCCGAGCGCGAGCAGGAAGATGGTGCCGAGCTTCATAAAGGTGCTCAGGTAATCGCGCGGCGCGAGCAGCAACCACACTGGCAGCACGCTCGCGGCGAACGCGTAAATGATCACCGACCACGCGAGCGGCGCGGCTTTGAGATGAAAGAGTTCCTTGAGCGTCGCGTGTTCGGAAACGAACTGCCCGCCCCACACCGCAAGCAGCAGCAACGCCACGCCGAGCACCGAGCCTTCCAATACTTTGCCCGCGCGAATCCATCGGAGGTAGCCACCCATGAAGAGCGCGATGGGAATCGTCGCCGCCACGGTGAAGACGCCCCACGGCGATTCCGCCAGCGCGTTCACCACGACCAGCGCCAGCACCGCGAGGAGGATGATCATGATCGAGAGAATCGCGATCACGCCGATGACGCCGGCGGCGGTGTTCAATTCGTCGCGCACCATTTGCGCGAGCGATTTGCCGTCGCGCCGCATGGAGGCGAAGAGAATCACGAAGTCCTGCACCGCGCCTCCGAGCACCACGCCGATGAGAATCCACAACGTGCCCGGCAGATAACCAAACTGCGCCGCCAGCACCGGCCCGACGAGCGGTCCTGGTCCGCTGATCGCGGCGAAGTGATGCCCGAAGACGATCCACTTGTTCGTCTTCACGAAATCCTTGCCGTCGTCGTGGACTTCGCAGGGCGTGGCGCGGCGGTCATTCAGCATCAGCACGCGCGCGGCGATCCACTTCGAGTAAAACCGGTAGCCGATGGTGTAGGTGCAAATAGCGGCGACGAGAATGTAGCCGGAGTTAATCGGCTCGCCGCGCTTGAACGCGAGCGCGGCGTAAGCGCCCGCGCCAAGAATGGCGATGGCGAACCAGAGCAGGGCAGTGAGCGTTCGGCGCATAGATGGCGGAGACGAAACACGAAACGTCGGGGAAACTCCAACCTTCAAAATGTCGCGGCCAGTTCGTCGTGGGCAGCGCGCTATGCCTTCGGCGCACGCCAGTAGCGCTGCATCTCCAGAAACGTGAATGACGCCGACCAGCCGAGCAGCACCCAACCGTTCAGCGCCTCGGTCGCCGCGATAAAGCGAATCGGCCCCGTCGGCAGCAGATCGCCGTAGCCCACGGTGGTGTAGGTCACGAACGAAAAATAGATGTAATCCAGCCAGTCATTCGCGGTGGCCAGGTGGCCGACTTTCTCGATGCTGCCGAAGCCCGCCACGTCATCCAGCAGGCCGTAGCCGAGGGCATAGACCCAGATCTCGGCGATGTGCGTGGCCAGCAGTCCCAGGATCAGAACCAGCACCCGGGTGCGGTGCAACTGCCCCAACCGGTCCAGCCAGTCGGAGATTTTCCGCAACACCTCGTAGTGCAGCAGGACGCACGCGACCACCAGCAGCACCGAGACGCCCGCCACGCCATATTGCGCGCCCGGCACGGGTGCGAAAGCCAATGACGGGACCATGACAGCATCGTCCCAAATCTGGGGGGAAAAGTTCACGTTGATATGGCAAATTTTGGAAGAAGCCTGCGGGTGACACCAGCGCATAACGCAGGGCGACGCAAAATTCTCGCGCGCGGCGCGCGGCGCCGCATGGCAATTCCCGCTTGGCCTTGAGCAACTCGCGATGAGGCAACGGGCTGCCGTCCGGCCAAGTTGGGCTTTCTATGATTCATAAAGTTACTGGAGACATCCTTCTCAGCACTGCGGCGGCCATCGCGCATGGCATTGCGCCCAACGATCATTTCAATTCGGGACTCGCACTCAGTTTGCGGCAGGACTGGCCCGCTCTCTACAAGGATTTCCGCCATTACCTCCACACCGCGCATCCGAAGCCCGGCGGGCTTTGGATTTGGTCCGGCGCCGATGGCCGTCGCATTATCAACCTCTTCACTCAAGAGCCGGCGCCAAGCGAGCACGCGCGCCCGGGCAAGGCGACCTACCACAACGTCAACGCTTGCCTGCGTGAGTTGCACAAGCTGATCGAGGCGGAAAAGTTGCCCAGCCTGGCACTGCCCCGTCTCGCCACCGGGGTCGGCGGATTGGAATGGGATCAAGTCGAACCGCTGCTGCAACAGCACCTCGGGGTGCTGCAAATTCCGATCTACATCTACACCACGTACGAAAAGGGTGTGAAAGCGGTCGAAGCGCAGAAGTGATGGCAGGCTGCGATGACGGTGCTTGCTGGAATTAGTCCAAGGCGCACTTGGAAAACAAGCGGCTCTTGCTCAGACTGCGCCCATGCAAACCCGACTATTGACGCGCCGTTCGTTTCTCAAAACACAAGCCGCCGCCACGGCCATCGCAGCAGCGGGGATTCGCACCGCCACTTCCGCCGAAGCGCCGCCGCTCTACAGCGTGACCGAAGGCCGCATCCGCCAGTCCGTGGTGCCGTGGTGCTTCAATCCCATGAAGCCGCGCGAAGTCGTGGAACTGGCGGCGCGTTTGAAACTGCCGTCCGTCGAACTCATCAGCCCGGACTTGTGGCCGGTGCTGAAGGAGAAGGGCATGACCTGCGCCATCGCCAGCAGTCACGGCTTCTCGAAAGGCTTCGCGCACACCGAGGAACACCAGGAGTGTCTCGTCAGTCTTCGCAAGAACATTGATCTCGCGTCGGCGGCGGGCGTGCCGAGCATCATCACGTTCTCAGGCTTTCGGCGCGGCCTCTCCACCGAGCTTGGGAAGCGCAACATGATCGAGGGCTTGAAGAAAATCGCGGCGCACGCGGAGGAGAAGAAAGTCACGGTCTGCCTGGAGATGCTGAACTCGCGCGTGGACGTCTCGATGAAGGGGCACCCGGATTACTTCTGCGACGACATCGACCTGTCGGTGGACATCTGCAAACAGATCAGCTCCGAGCGCATGAAGGTACTGTTCGACATTTATCACGTGCAGATCATGCACG
>JANOAY010000761.1:0-1595 GCA_031411375.1 Pedosphaera sp.
CGTGATCCAGCTCGACGGCGAAAACGTCGCGCCGCTGCCGGTGAAGTTCGGTGTCGCGGGAAAACTCCTGCGCGTGATCGGGCCGTAAGGCTCGGAGCGGTGGAACCGCGCAGTGGGGCAGCCGTCCCGGCTGAAGAACCACCAGCCCGGAGGGCCAGTGGACTAAAGGCCGCCGGGACGGCTGCCCCACTAGCCCAGAGCCTTCGCCGCGATGTCGCGGCGGAAGTGCGCGCCCGAGAAATGAATCTTCTCCACCGCGCGATACGCCGCCGCGCGCGCCGCGCGTAAGTCGCCCGCCCACGATGTGACACCGAGCACGCGCCCGCCATTGGTCACGATGTTCTCGCCTGCGCGCGCGGTGCCGGCGTGGAAAACTTTGGTGTCCGGCAGCGCGTCCGCATCCGCGATTCCCGTGATGACGTCACCTTTTTGGTAATTCCCCGGATAACCGCCGGACGCCATGACCACGCAGACCGCCGCGCCGGGCTTCCACTTCAGCTCATGCGCGCCGAGCGTGCCGGTGGCGCTGGCGTCGAGCAGTTCCACGAGATCGTTTTCCAGGCGCGGCAGATACACCTGCGTCTCGGGGTCGCCGAAGCGGGCGTTGAACTCGATGACGCGCGGACCGTGCGCGGTGAGCATCACGCCGGGGTAAAGAATGCCGCGATACTCGATGCCCTCCGTCGCGCAGCCGCGCGCCCACGGTTCGAGAATGGCGCGACCGACCTCGGCGAGTTGCGCGTCGTCGAGAAAAGGCGCGGGCGAATACGTGCCCATGCCGCCGGTGTTCAGGCCCGCATCGCCATCGAGCGCGCGCTTGTGGTCTTGCGAAGTGGGAAAGAGTTTCGCGACGCGGCCATCGCAGAGCGCGTGCAGGGAAATCTCCATGCCTTCGAGAAATTCCTGGATGACGATGCGCGCACCCGCCGCGCCGAAGGTGTGGCCGACGAGAATTTCATCAATCGCCCGCTCCGCAGCCGCGAGGTCGCGGCAGATGAGCACGCCCT
Source organism: Pedosphaera sp. (assembly GCA_031411375.1). Classification (GTDB taxonomy): domain Bacteria; phylum Verrucomicrobiota; class Verrucomicrobiia; order Limisphaerales; family SIBH01; genus JANNGC01. Next base: position 1,008 of record JANOAY010000761.1, read on the forward strand.
TGCCGAGCGCGAGACCATCCGCCTTCACCACGCATTGGCCAGCGAGTTCACGGGCGAAACTTTTCGCCGCGTCAGGTTCCGAAAATGTTTTCGCGCGCGCCGTGGGAATGCCGTGGCGTTCCATGAAGTCCTGCGAGAACGCCTTCGACGCCTCGAACTGCGCCGCGCGCTGGTTTGGTCCCCAGATGCGAAAACCTTTAGCCTGAAACAAATCCACCACGCCGAGCGCGAGCGGATTGTCCGGGCCGACCACGGTGAAGTCGGGCTTGTATTCCTGCGCGAAGGCGAGGAGCGCCGGAAGATTTTCCGCGCTGACGGGAACGCATTCCACGAGCGCGCCGTTCTTCGCCAGCCGTTCCTGCGCAATGCCCGCGTTGCCGGATGCGCACCACATCTTGGTGACGTGCGGCGATTGCGCGAGTTTCCAGACGAGGGCGTGTTCGCGACCGCCGGAACCGATGACGAGCAGCTTCATGAGGGAGCGGATTGAAACAGGAACGTGCGCAGGGAAAAGAAATTTGTCGCGCCCCGGAGCGCGGGTTTTCAACCCGCAGCAACGTCCGCAAGCCGAAGGTGCAGGAACTTGTG
>JANOAY010000762.1:0-3519 GCA_031411375.1 Pedosphaera sp.
CGCTCGATCTCCAGGCGCGTCCCTTGTGGGCCGACGCGCTGCCCATGGACGAGGAGGAGGCGGCGTTCTTCGGCATCACGAATGCGAATTATTTTGCCAGCGGCACGAACACCTTGAGCGACACGAACGCGCTGGCGGCAGGCGGTACCAACGCGCCGGCTTTCACCGGGCAGCAGCGCGTCGTGAAACAAATCACCGGCTTCATCGGCAACATCCGCACGGGGCGGCTCACCACCGTGGGCGTGCTCGCGCTCCTCTTCATCGGCATCTCGCTCATGCGGACCATCGAGGCCACGTTCAACGACATCTGGGGTGTGGAGAGTGGGCGCGGCTGGTTCAAGAGCATCGTGTATTACTGGACCACGATCACGCTCGGGCCAATCTTCCTCGTCGGCGCGATTACGCTCACGACCAGTCCGCGCATGGAGTCGTCGCGCGAATGGCTGGCGCATGTGCCGTGGCTGGGCGCGACCATGGTTCACCTGCTGCCGTTCGTGATTCTCAGCCTCGGCTTCGCGGCGTTCTACGCGCTGATTCCCAATACGAAGGTGCATTTCCGCGCGGCGCTCTTCGGCGGCATCATCGGCGGCTCGCTGTGGCAGTTGAACAACTTGCTCAGCGTGCTCTACGTGTCGCAGGTGATGAGCTACACGAACATTTACGGCAGCCTCGGCATTTTCCCGCTGTTCTTAATCGGGATGTATTTGTCGTGGCTCATCATGCTCTTCGGCGCACAGGTCGCCTACGCGTGGCAGAACCGCGAGAGCTACGTGCAGGAAAAACAGTCCGGCACGGTGAACCAGCGCGGGCGCGAGTTCATTGCGCTGCGCCTGATGACGCATGTCGCGCGAAATTTTCTCACCGGCGCGCGTCCGCTCTCGGTGCTGGAGCTGTCGCATCAGCTCGCCGTGCCCGGGCAGTTGACGCAGCGCGTGCTCAGCGTGCTGGTGCAGAACGGTTTCCTGGTGCAAGTGATGGACGGCGGCGAGGCGCGCTACAGTCCAGGCCGCCCGCTCGAACGCATCACCGCTCACGACGTGGTGAGCGCACTGCGCACGGCGGGCGGCCACGAACTCGCCACGAGCGAGGACGAATCACTAGCCTTGGTGCGGGCCGAATTTGACCGCATGGCGCTGGCTGAACGCAACGCGGCGGCAGGCGTGACGATGCAATCGCTCGCGGAACTGACGGCGAAGCAGGTGGGTGATGCGGGGCGACCGGCCTTGGGCAAGACGGTGGAGTGAGAAGGCGCGTCGAATTCTGAGCATTTTTAAACGCCAAGACGCCAAGGCGCAAAGACGCGGGGAGAAGAATGGGACGGGAGGTGCGACTCGAGACGTTAGCAGATCGTTTTCCCTCTGGTTCTCTTGGCGCCTTGGCGTCTTGGCGATAAAATCATCCTGACCGATGGACGGAAGGCGCGAAATTTATTCTCGCCCCTCAGACTTGCTCCGCGATAATCCCATCACTCGTGAACGCCCCGGCTCCAGCTTTGTTGCCCGTCCTCAAGCAATACTTCGGCTTCGATTCATTTCGTCCCTTGCAGGAGGAAATCATCCGCGACTCGCTGGCGGGCAAGGACGTCTTCGCGCTGCTGCCCACGGGCGGTGGCAAATCGCTCTGCTTCCAACTGCCCGCGCTGGTGCGGCCCGGACTCACCGTGGTCGTGTCGCCGCTCATTGCGTTGATGAAAGACCAAGTGGACGCGATGCAGGCGAGCGGTGTCGCGGCGACGTTCCTGAATTCCTCGCTCACGCCCGACGAAGGTCGCTCGCGCCTGCGCGGATTGCACAATGGCGAGTATCGCCTGCTCTATGTCGCGCCGGAGCGGTTGATGCTCGGCGGCTTTCTCAGCGACTTGCAGCGCTGGAATGTCGCGCTCATCGCGGTGGACGAGGCACATTGCATCAGCGAGTGGGGGCATGATTTCCGCCCGGAGTACCGGCAGATTTCCCAGTTGCGCGAGCTGTTTCCCAACGTCCCGTTCATGGCGCTCACGGCCACGGCCACGGATCGCGTGCGGGAGGACATCGTCAAGCATCTCAAGCTGCAGGAGCCGGGCTGCTACGTCGCGAGCTTCAATCGTCCGAACCTCACGTATCGCGTCATTCCGAAATCGGGCGCGTATGAGCAGGCGTTGGAGTTCATCCGCGCGCGCCCGCAAGACAGCGGGATCATTTACTGCCAGAGCCGCAAGAGCACGGAGAGCGTGGCGGCGAATCTGAACGAGGACGGCGTGAAGGCGCGCGCCTACCACGCCGGTCTCGACCCGAAGGAGCGCAGCACGAATCAGGAATTGTTTCTCCGCGACGAAGTGCGTGTCATCTGCGCGACGATTGCCTTCGGCATGGGCATCAACAAGCCGAACGTGCGCTTCGTCATCCACCACGATCTGCCGAAGAACGTCGAGGGCTACTACCAGGAGACGGGGCGCGCGGGCCGCGATGGTTTGCCGAGCGAATGTGTGCTGCTTTTCAGCGCGGGCGACGTGGTGAAGCAACGGCGCTTTATTGATGAGAAGCCCGAGCCCGAGCGCACCATTGCCAGCGAGCAGTTGCAGCAGATGGTTCACTACGCCGAGAGCGCGGAGTGCCGGCGCGCGTCACTGCTCGATTACTTCAGCGAAATTTTCCCCGGCGCGAACTGCGGCGGCTGCGACAACTGCCTGAGTCCGCGCGAGACGTTCGACGGCACGGTTCACGCGCAAAAATTTCTCTCCTGCATCTACCGCATCCGCGAGAAGAGCACCTTCGGCGTGGGGTTGAATCACGTTGTCGAGGTGCTGACCGGCTCGGCTTCGGAGAAGGTGCGGAAGTTCGGACACGAGACGCTCTCGACCTACGGCATCGGCAAGGACATGAGCCGCGCGGAGTGGGGCGCGATTGGGCGCGAGTTGATCCGTCTCGGCTACGCGCGGCAGGACGCGCAGAAGTTTAACATCTTGGAACTCACCGCCGAAGGCCGCGCCGTGCTCACGCAGCGCCAGCCGGTGCAACTCACCAAGCCGATGAAGGTGCCGGAGCGCCGCGAGCACGCCGTGGGCGAAATCGCCTGCGACGAAGCGCTGTTCGAGCGCCTGCGCGGCTTGCGCAAACGCCTCGCCGACGAACGCGGCGTGCCGCCTTACATCGTGTTCTCGGACGTGGCGCTGCGGCAGATGGCGCGCGTGTATCCGACGAACGAAGGCGAGTTCACGCGCATCAGCGGCGTGGGCCAGGTGAAGCTGCATGATTTCGGCGCGAGCTTCATGGGCGAGATCGCGGACTTTCTCACGACCAATCCACGGCAGATTTTTGCGGATGATTCCTTCGCCGCGCCGCCGCCTACACGCTCGCGCCTGAACGACACCGCGCGCGAGACGCTGCGCCACTTCCGCGCCGGACGCAGCCTGGAGGAGATTGCGAAAGCACGGATGCTCGCCTTCAGCACGATCTGCGGACACCTGACGACAGCGGCGGATGCGGGCGAGGCGATTGACTTGAACCAACTGCTGACGGCGGACGAGCAGGAGGCCATACG
>JANOAY010000763.1:0-3687 GCA_031411375.1 Pedosphaera sp.
GCTTCAAGTGCCTGCCGGATTTCCAGACCGGCGGCCTGATGGATGCGCGCGAATACGCGGATGGCAAAGGCTTCATCAAGGTCCGCGCGAAGATCAAAGTGAAGGACGAGAGCACCGTCGTCATCAAAGAGATTCCGCCCTCCACGACCACCGAGTCGCTCATCGCGTCCATCGAGGACGCGTCGCACAAGGGCAAGATCAAGGTCAAGAACGTGAACGACTTCACCTCCGAGAATGTGGAGATCGAAGTGAAGGCTCCGGCGGGCGTGAGCGCGGAGCAGTTGATTGATGCGCTCTACGCGTTCACGGATTGCGAGGTGTCCATCACCAGCCGCATCACGGTTATTCGCGACAACCGTCCGGTGGAACTGACCGTGACCGAAGTGCTGCGGGCGAACACCGAGCAGCTCGTGGACTTGATGAAGCGCGAGCTGGAGCTGAAGGAGCGTCAGCTTCTTGAAGAACTCCACGCGCGCACACTGGAACGCATCTTCATCGAGGAGCGCATCTACAAAAAGATCGAGCTGTGCAAGACGAACGAGACCGTGATGGCGGCGGTGCATGAAGGGTTGAAACCTTTCCGCAAGGAACTCGCGCGCGACGTGACGGACGCAGACGTGGAGCGACTGTTGCAAGTTCGCATCCGCCGCATCTCGCTCTTCGACATCAACAAGCACCGCGAGGAGACGGAGCAGATCAAGGCCGACCTCGGCGAGACGCGCAAGCATCTCAAGGGGTTGACCAAGTACGTGATCAACCATCTTGAAGCTCTCATCGCGAAATATGCCGAGGAGTATCCGCGCCTGACCAAGAGCAGCCGCTACGACGAAGTGGACGCGAAGGAAGTGGCGTTCAAGTCTTTCAAGGTCGCCTACGATCGCGAGAGCGGTTACGTGGGCTACAAGGTTTCCGGCGAGGAGTTCCGCTTGGAATGCACGAAGTTCGACAAGTTACTCATGGTCTTCAAGGACGGTCACTACAAGGTCGTGGAGTTGCAGGAGAAGATGTTCGTCGGCCCTGATCTATATTTCTGTGGACTACCGGAGCGCGACCGGGTGTTCACCTTGGTGTATACGAACCGCGACGCGACTTACCTCAAGCGATTCGCGTTTGGCGGCACGATTTTGAACCGCGACTACAATTGCATTCCGGAGAAGTCGCGCATCCTGTTCTTCGAGCCGGACACGCCGAAGGAAATTTTCATCCGCTACAAGGCCGCGCCGCACCAGAAGATCAGCCAGCAGACCTGCAACCCGAGCGAGGTGGACGTGAAGAGTCCGAAGACGCTGGGCCGTCAGCTCTCGATCAAGGAAGTCGCCGCCGTGCACAGCAAGCCACCGCGCGGCTGGGATGCAGAAGCGCCGACGACGAAGCTGCAGTTCATGTGAGCGGACGCGGTCCGGTGCGCGGCCGCATTGGACGTTGGACTTCCCAAGTTGGACTGATAGCGTCCAACTCGGTCGGGCGATTGGCGCAGTGGTAGCGCAGCTGCTTTACACGCAGTGGGTCGGAGGTTCGAATCCTTCATCGCCTACCAACTTCCAGAAGGCAGAAGGCAGAAATCAGAAGCGAATCTGGGTTGGTCAACTCGGGGCTGTTCTGGCATACCTCTCCCCATGAAAACACTCATCGCTTCCGTGCTCGTGGTGCTGGCTTCCGTTTCGTTGCTCCTCGGCCAGGCCGAGCAGGTCAAGGGCAAGGCCAAGGACTTGAAGAAAAAAGTCGAGGGCCAGCAGACCAATCAGGTGCAGAACCCCGGTCAGCCGCCGAAGAAATAATTCCCTTATGGAAACTCCCGCCTTCACCACCATCGCCTCCGTGCGGACGCTCGCTGAGGCCGACATGCTCGCGGCCGTGTTGCGCACGTCCGGCTTGCACCCGTTGGAGCAGGGGACGTTCGGCCATTTCTCGCTCGCCGGCGCGGACATTCAATACCGCGTGGAAGTGCCGACCGAGGAAGCCGACGCCGCGCGCGAAGCCCTGCAAACTCCCGCCACTCCCCATGCCAACGCCTGAGAAAAAATTCTGGTTCCCCGCCAAGTCCCACGGCTGGGGCTGGGGTCCGCCGTGCGCGTGGCAGGGCTGGGTCGTCATCGTCGTCTATTTCATCATGCTGCTCACGAGCGCGCTCGTGCTGGTCGCGCGCTCGCCGCTGACCTTCGTGGTTCACGCGCTCATCTTGAACGCCGCCCTCTTCCTCATCTGCTGGCGCAAGGGCGAGAAGCCGCGCTGGCGCTGGGGCCAGAAATAGCAAAAATCAGAACCGCTCCGGTTCTGGTTCAACCAAGGCCGGCGTGATTTTTCACCCTCACGCGGGGCCGTGCTGGACCGGACTTAACCATCCTTGCCGCCGCGCACACGTCTCCAGCTCGACCCGTCGGTCCGCCGAAGCTCACCGCACTGACCCGGTTGACGAATGGCGGTCTTCGTTTGTCCTTCACCAACACCTGCGGTCCCACCTTCACCGTCCTACCCTCCACCAACTGGATCTCGCTCGGCCCCGTCGTGGAAAACTCGCCGGGCTGGTTTGAATTTCCGGAACCAACGACCACCAACACCACGCGCCGTTTCTACCAGATCCGCTGGCCGTGACGGGTAAGGTCATTAGCAGCGAGGGTATTTAACCCGCTGCAAGATGAAACGGAGCACGGCGCTCGCTTGTTTTTGCGCTCTCCACTTACGAACAATGCTGCGGGTTGCAAACCCGCGTTCCTTGGTGGGGTTGTTGGAATCGAAACAGACTGGGGACGCAAATCGTGAAATTTTTCACAAAGTTCTTGCACCGTAAAAAGTGCTTCGCCAACATTCCGCCGACGTGAGCAAAGCCGCTAATTTTTCAGCGGCCTTTCGGTTTCAGAGAATTGATGGAGAAAACTTTGCCCTCGGTGGTTTGATCGTTCGTTTCGCCGTCCGTCCGGTGCAGCGCGCAGCAAATCCCGGGCATTAAACCCATGTCAGACGTTTTTCCGAAATGGACGAACACGCTACCTTTGAAGGTGGCGTTGGGAGCGGCCTTGACGGGCGCGCTCGTCGCGGCGGGCGCGTGGTATTATCTCACGCCCAAGTATTCGCGCGTCGGCTATCAGCCCACCCAGCCCGTCGGTTTTTCCCACGCGGTTCACGCCGGACAGCTCGGCATGGACTGCCGCTACTGTCACAGCACGGTGGACAAATCTTGGTATGCGAACGTGCCGGCGGCCAACGTCTGCATGAACTGCCACAACACGGTGCTGAAAGACGATCCGCGTCTGGCGCTTATTCGTGACAGTGCTGCGACTGGCAAGCCGGTGCCGTGGGTGCAAATTCATCGCACGCCGGATTACGCCTATTTCAATCACTCCGTTCACGTCACGCGTGGCGTGAGTTGCGTCGAGTGCCACGGGCGCATTGACCAGATGGAAGAAGTCGCGCAGGTCAAGCCGTTGCACATGGCGTTCTGTCTCGACTGTCACCGCAACCCCGCGATGGCCATTCGTCCGGCTGACAAAGTCACCGACCTCGCCTTCAAGTGGGATAACGACCCCCAGCAAGCCGCGTTGAAACAAAAACTGTTTGGCGAAAAGGCCGTGCATGACTGGAGAATCCAGTCCCAGGAAAACTGCTCCGCCTGTCACCGATGAAAACCATTCCTCCGCAATGTCCTGAGCCGGAAACGGTGAAATACTTCCGCAGCATCGAGGCGCTGGA
>JANOAY010000764.1:0-11148 GCA_031411375.1 Pedosphaera sp.
CTCTTGGCCTCCTTGGTCTTGGGGCAGTTGCATTGTTTCGCCGCAAGAAGTAATTTACATTAGGTTTCATGAGCCGCTCCTAAAAGGAGCGGCTCTTTTTTTCAAAATTAGCTAGCGCGTTCGTCTATCGGCTAGGACATGGCCCTCTCAAGGCTGAAAGACGGGTTCGACTCCCGTACGCGCTACCATTTTTTCTAATTGAACCGCTTCCGTTGATGCGTCCGTTTCAAATCATCTTTAATCCCACCAGTGCAGGTGAGTTGTCTCGTATGCCCAAGGATTTGCAACTCGATATTCTGGGTGAATTTCGCGGATTGCCTCAAGAAGTCATGAGCACGGAATTGGAACGATTTGGAAAGCTGGAGCGAACAGGGCGCATCATGCACCGCTTTCGTCTTGGAGATTATCGCATTTACTTCGAACGACATGAATTAGGCGTTCTTGTCCACCGTATCTTGAGCAAGAATACCCTCAAAGACTTTCTCTTTCGTTCCAGCCTGCCTACCGGGGAAGACGAAGCCCTGCAGGAAAACCCAAAATTCTGGGAGTTGATCGAAACAGCCCGCGAGGGTACGACCAAGCGTTAATCCATTCAGGCCACGTCTTCGCCGAGTTCTACGTTCCAGTAGGCCAAATCCAGGAAGTGCTTCCAGCTATCGTGGTGTGTTCCGAGGCTCACCTGCACGAACGGACGCCACTTCGGCCGCTTGGGTTTTCGAATCAGCCGCAACGCGGCCTCCGAGGGCGTGTGGTTCGCCTTCTTGGTGTTACAGGCGATGCACGAGCAGACGATGTTTTCCCAAGTCGTGGGGCCGCCCCGATCCTTGGGAATCACATGGTCCAGATTCAAATCCCGGCGCTCGAAAACTTTCCCGCAATACTGGCACGTGTTCCGGTCGCGCTCGAAGATGTTGTGCCGTGTGAACTTGACCTCCTTTTTGGGCAGGCGATCAAACAGGGACAGCAGGATGACGCGCGGCACGCGAATCTTCAGCGAGATGGTGTGAATGCTTTCGTCGTGCGGCTGCCGCGCGGAAAAATCCCTCCACTGCGAAAAACTGAACGTGTTGAACGAGCCGTCATCGCTGTTCATCACGACTTGGGCGTGTCCTTCAAACAGCAGGCTCAAGGCGCGACGAACCGTGCAAATGTTCACCGCCTGCCAGAGGCGGTTCAGCACCAGGACATGTTGGTTCAAATGTGAGGTCATGGCCGCGACAACGGCGCGGAACGTATCACAGCCTTTTGAAAAGTGTCAATTCGCGCTGTAAATACGGACTTCTCGCGGACGCTACGTAACGCCGGCTTTCCAGCCGGCAGGTTGCGAGACTTTCCAGTCTCGTTTTGATCGTGCGGGCAAAAGGCACCCGTTCGTCTCACCCTTGGTCCTTTCATCACTTCGTGCCGCTTGGCTTTCCGGCGGCTTCCATTAACCTCCTCGACGTGGGAGATGAGCGACAACAAGATTCACCCGAGACGCAGGCGGGTTCATTTTTGAGGCACCTTGAGGACGAGCGCGGCGCCTCGGTTTACACCCTTCGGAATTACCGCCAGGCGCTGAATGAGTTTGCCGCCTGGCACGAAAAGCCGCCCGCGTGGAATGAATTGCAACGCGACGTCTTCCGTTTTTTTCTGCGCAGCTTGGGCCGGAGGCAACTGAGTCGTGCGGCCATTCAACTCCGTTTCTCAGCCTTGCGGTCGTTCTACAAGTTTCTCGTGCGGCGTGGAGTCGTGAGAACATCACCGATCAATGGAGTGCTGCTGCCCAAGGCGGATCAGCGGCTGCCGAAATTTCTCACCCAGGCGCAGATGGTGGCCTTGCTCAAAGCGCCTGTGGAGGAATTGCGACGACATCGCCAAAGTTCAAAGCGTGAGTTTGACGAGTCGGCTTATCATCGCGACGTGGCGATTCTGGAAACGATCTACTCCTGCGGCCTGCGCGTGAGCGAACTGAGCGCGTTGCGGGTGAATGATTTTGATTTTCAGGAGCAGATCGTGCGCGTGCTGGGGAAGGGGAAGAAGGAGCGATTGATTCCCGCAGGCGTTCCAGCTCTGGAAGCCATTCGGGCTTATTGGAATTCACTGCCGGCGCCGCCGGTTGAAAATGAACCGGTGTTTCTGGCGAAGCCAGACCGTCTTAAGCCGGTCTCGCCGCGCGTGATTCAACTGCGCCTAAAAAAATACCTCGCCGCAGCCGGACTTGACCCCGCGCTCACGCCACACAAGCTGCGGCACAGCTACGCCACGCACTTGCTGGACGCCGGGGCCGATTTGCGGAGCGTGCAGGAGTTGCTCGGACACGCGCACCTCGTCACCACGCAGGCTTACACGCACGTTTCCACGGAGCGGTTAAAGAAGGCTTACGACAAGGCGCATCCGCGCGCGTGAGCCAGCGCAATTCCGCTACTTCTTTGGTCGCTGCGATTTTTCCTGCTCCTTGAACGCCGAGCGCAGCAGCCAGTGTTTCTTCAGGCCCTGCACCATGTCGTCCGTGTCCACGATGAGTTTAGAAACGGAACTGACGATATTCTGATTGCGATCCACCTGCGCCTTCAAGTTGCCGGTGAGGCCGGAGAGGTTTTCCAGCATCTGAGTGATCTCGGCGAACATCACCACGAGGTTTGTGTTCACGTTTGTCACGGCGGAGTTCGCGTTCAGCACGGTGCCGTTCACGTTACTCAGGGTCGAGTTGGCGTTGGTGAGTAGCGCGGTAATCTGCTGGTTCATCGCGACGGGGAACAGCCATTCGCCCAGCGCGCCGCGCGGCTCCTTCAAGTTTTCCGTGATCGCGGTCACATTCCGCATCAGCGGACGTGCTTCGCGCAGCAACTGGTTCGCGTTGTCAGTCGCGTCCGCCGCGTTGTTCAATGTCCGCGCCAGCGCGTTGGTCAGTTGCAAAATGTTCGTCAGCGACATTTTCAACATCGCCACGGTCTCGTCTAATTGCGTGCCCAGTTCCGGCGGCTCGATGGCCGGCAGCCAGAACGGTTTGCTCTGGCGGGTCCAGTTGGTGAACGACTGGGTGTCTCTCGAAAAAACTTCGTTCAACTTCCCGCCCTTTTCCCGATACGTCGCGAACACGTTGTTTGTCACGCGTGTGCCGCCTTTGGACAATTCCAAGTAGCGCCCGAACAAGCCGGACGACCGCACGTTCACTACCGAATCGTCCCAGATGTAGCCGATGTTATCGCCGAACACGACGAACTCGACATAGATATTGTCGCCGTAGTCGGGCGGCATCGGTTTGATCACCGTAATCTCTCCCGCATCGCGCCCCATCAGCCTCACCTTGTCGCCCTCCTTGATGCCGCCCGCGCTCTCCAGGTACGTGTGATAGGGCGCCTTGTTTTTGCGCCAGCCTTTGCGTTCGGCCAGCGCCCACAAGTAGTAAGCCAGCCCCGCCAGCAGCAGCACTGCGGCGAGAGTGACGAACCACCCGACGAGCTTTTCCAGCCGGCTCAACCGGGTGCGTAACTGCGGTGACAAATCTTGAGCGGCCATTTCAATTTCCTTCTTCTGTCGCACTGGTCGGCGAAAGCCATTCCTCCTCCGGCGCGCTGTCGCCGACGACGACAAATTTCTGCGCGTCCACTTGGGCATACTTCGCCCCGGCATCGTGCCACGGGCGAAACTCATCCGTGGAGAGAATCACCGTCATCGCTTCTCCTCGCATCAAGTCATGTCCTCGCCAGAGTTGCTTCACGAAATCAATCCACCATGCCGCATGGCGCGCGTCGAGACCGCGCAACGGATTTTCCAGCAGCAAGACCTCGGGCTTCAAGGCCAGCGCGCGGGCCAGGGCCGCGCGAGCTCGCCAAGGGCGGGCCACCGCCGCTGGCGTGTTGCTCGCGAACTCCGCGATGTCCGTGGCCCGCAGCAGCGCATTCACCCACGACTCCGCTTCGTCCGCGGCCAGATCGTTATGGTAACGCGCGGGCAGCGCCACATTTTCGGCAATGGTCAGATGATTGAACAGGCGCGCGTCATCGAAGACCATGCCCACCCGCCGACGGCAGGGGAGAAATTCGTCGCCGAAATGCTGCGTCATATCCTGCCCAAGCAGCGTGTGCGCGCCGCGCGCCGGGCGGTTGAGTCCGGCGAGCAGGAACATCAGATCGCTTTTGCCGGAACCGTGCGGCCCGGCCACGATCCAGAATTCATCTTCGCGCACGGTCCAGTTCACGCCTTCAACAGAAATCGTCTCGGCATCCCAGCGGGCCGGCACGGCCACGTCGCACAGTTCGATGATTGGTTCGCCGCTCATGCCACGAGATAAATCACGATGAACACCACGTCGAGCATGACACACAGCACCATGCTTTGCCCGACGGCGCGCACGGTGGCGCTGGAAACTTCTTCGAGTCGCAGCGGTTGGGCGAGTCCGTGATAGCAAGTGACGGTGGCGATGATCGCGCCGAAGAACAGCGTCTTGAGCGCGAGGATGATGAAGTCGAGCACCGTGAGCGCGCCGGCCAGTTGTTCGAGGTAATCGCCGGGACGCAGCGGCACGTCCTGCAAGAAGGCCCAGAGGTAGCCGCTGCCGAGCGCGCCGATGATGAGATAAACCGTGAGCGAAAAAATCCCCAGCGCCATGCCGATGACGCGCGGCACGACGAAGTAGTGGACGGGGTCAATGCCCAGAGCTTCGAGCGCCTCAACTTCGCCGAGCGCGCGGGCGGTGCCGAGTTCGATGACGTTTGCGGTGCCAGTGCGCGACAGGACGATGAATGCGGTGAGCAGCGGAGCCAGTTCGCGCACGACGACCGCGATCATCGCCGTGCCGAGAAATTGCGTCGCGCCTGCGCGTTGCAACAACGAGACCGTTTGCCCGATGACGACGAGGCCGAGCGCAAGGGAGATGAAGAGAATCATCGGCAGCAGCTTCAGTCCCGAGCGGGCGAGGTGCGCACGGATGAGCGGATGAATCACGCGCGAGGCCACGCCGAATTTCCTGAGCATCACGCCCACGGTAATCAGCGCGAAGGCCACGAGGCCATGCACGGTGAGCAGGAAGCGAATGAGCTTGCGACCGACGAACCGGGCAAAAGACGGCGGCATGGGCGCGCGCCACTGGTCGCTGACGCGCCGCGAAAGTTCTGGTGAGCTGGCGGTCCCTTGATCCACACGGGGAAATTAGGCGGCGAGGGCAGGGAGGGTCAAACTCAGAGAGGGGGAAAGGCGCGTGCGGCGAGGTGAGGGATGAACGGAAACTTCTTCTGAAAAGCTCTTTGGCATTTGGAGAATTGTTTGATTTGAAGCGCGTTCTCCCTCACCCCGGCCCTCTCCCGCTGGGAGAGGGAGCGCGTTCACGCGGAAGTTTTTTTTGGAGCGATCTCTCCGCGCAAAAAGCGATTGGGTGGCACGGCTCAACTAATCCAGAAGCAACAAACGCGGCGAGCAATCGACATCAGACAATCAGGCCAACTCGCGCACCCTCTCCCAGCGGGAGAGGGCCGGGGTGAGGGAGGGAGCACACTTCCTCCGCAGATCTGGAAAATATTTTCAGTCCCTCACTCCAACTTCCTGCGTTCGCAGCGCGAGAAGTTCCACCAACGCTTCACTCCCCGTAAAACGATTCGACGACTTTTTTGAAGTTGTTGTCGCCGACTTTGATGATGCCGAACTCGCGCTTCGCGTTGTCCTCGGAATCACTGGCGTGGGCGGCGTTCACCATCACGGTCTGGCCGAACTCGCGGCGGATGGAGCCGGGCGGCGCCTTCGACGGGTCCGTGGGGCCGAGCACGTCACGGATTTTCTGCACGGCGTTCGGGCCTTCATAAACCAGCGCGATGCAACGCTCGCTGCCCGGTTCGTTGATCTTTTCCGCCGGGCATTCGCTGGGCGCGCGTCCGGACATGAAGCGCACGATGTTCTCGAACTGATTATCGCCAAACGTCGGCCCGAGAATCTCGCCGATCTTCTGCTGGACCGCGGGCGGCACCTTGAAGCCGAAATCTTTTTCCAGCGCGGCATTGGCGCGCGCGGTCACGATGTCCGTCAGGCGCGTGCGGAGAATTTCCTTCACCGGCCCGTAGAATTCCACCGCCTCCGCCACGCTCATGCGGTGCAGCTTGATGGCAACGATGTAAAGCCCCGTGCGCGAGAAGAAATCAATGACGTTGCCGGGGCGTCCGGTGGGGAAGCGGAAGTTGTCCGGCTTGATCAGGACCAGCGTGCGCTGCGGCGTTTCGCCGGGCGGGTAGCTGATGGTGTTTTCCACCACGCCGCCGTCCGCATCGGAGAAGCTGGCCCAGAGCTTGGCCTTGAGCTGCGCTTCCTCGACATTCGGCGGCGCGAGCACGGCCGGCTCGAAGTAGCGCACCGACCCGTTGTCATCCAAAATCAAATCGCCAAACGTGCCGCGAATCGTCTCCCCGCTCGAACGCTCCGGCGAAATGTTGCCCACCACCGAGCGCACCTTGCGCACTGCGTCCTCGCCTTGGAAGAGGAGCATCATCGCGCGCCGACGTTTCCCGGTCTTCGAGTCGGGCGAGAGGTTTTTGAGAATGTAACTGCGAATCAGTTCCTGAATCTCGCGGTCCTGCGGGTCATCCGCCGAGACGATGACCTCGGAATACTTCTGCACGAGATCGGTGCTCGGCGCGAACATCCGGCAGCCGACCAGTTCGAGGCCGGTGCGCGTGATGAGCCGCGCGATGATGCCGCCCGTGCGCGACTTGTGCAGCGAGTAGGGCGTGACAATGACGTAGGCGAGTTCCTGGGACATGCCGGCAAAAATTCGGGCAATGACAATGAACTACGCGCCGGGCGCGGGAGCCGGGGGAGCGGCGGGCGGCGGCGTGGCCTTGCCGCCGAGAATTTTGAACATGACGGTGCCGCAGGTGGGGCATTTGCCCTTAATCGCCTTGCGCCCGTTCTTCATCGTCTCTTCGACGGCCTCAGAAATCTCCTTCTTGGCTTTGCATTTGACGCAATATCCTTCGGGCATAAGAAAAATTCGCCTGACTGCTTCATGCCGCCCGGCGATGGGTGACTTTACGGGCGGGTGAAATGGGGCGTCAACTGGTGAATTGGCGGGGGCAGGGTGGGGTGAAGTTAGTAGGTGGAAAGACGCTGGTTGGCTGAACTTGGAACCTTCCATGGCCCAACATCTCGTAAGCTTTCGCCTGTAAAATTGAACCCACCCCGCGCCTCCGAATTTGATTCCCGTCCACGGTCTTGGCTATCGTTGGCGGCCAGCGTGAAACCGAGCCGTGAAATGGAACCGTCCCGTCAACCTGAACGACCATGAGCACTGATTCTGCCCCGAACAAAAGACGCGCTCTGCATTGGGTGCTCGGCATCGCCGCCGTCCTGCTCGTTTTAGTCACCCTCGTCACTGCGGGCGCGCTCTGGTTCTTCGGGCGCTACGTCCGCACCGGGCCACCTCCGCAACAGCCGCCCACCGCCGCCGCGAACTGGTCGCGCGCCACCTTCAAGACCAGCGCGGATGACGGCCTGAAACAGACCTCTGACAAATCGTGGAGCGTGAAGGGCGGGCGCGCCTTCATGAACGTGCGGCGCAAGGACGACGGCTCGCTCGAACTGCGCTTCGTCTATCCCTTCGACAGTTTGCCGCGCGAGACCGTGGCGCTCATTCAGACGCGCTGGGGTTTGAAGGAAGTGGAGAAGCTCGCCGACACGTTAAGCATCACGCCTGAGCAACTCGCCGAGCTGAAGACCGTCTCGCCCGCCACCGACATGCCCGTGTCCAGCGCGGACAAACAAAACCTGCGCGCCCTCTTCGAAAACTATCTCGCCACCAAGGACCCCGCCTCCGAAACCGCCGTCGTGCAGGCCGTGGGGGAACTCGACGCGAGGTATTACGACGCCACACGCGAGCGCATCGAGGCCGCCGCCACGCAGGTGAAAAACATTTTCAACGCGGACCAACAGGCCGCCCTGCTGCAACGCTTCGGCCCGCGTACCGTCATGAGGTCGCTCCGCGACTAAACGGCTCCATAGCCAGCGGAGGCGTGAGTTTTGCAGTCATGGCGTGTTCTCCCGCGCCGCGCCGCCCGTAAAAGCTCAATGCCCCGCCCGCGCCTGCAATTCAATCCACGGGCCTTGGCCCGTCGCCGTTTGCGCGGACACGCGGAACCAATGGAGCGCGCCGGGTTTCAGGCCGCGCACGATGCAGGAAGCCCGGTTTCCATGCGCGACAATTTTCCAACCATCCTTCCCCGAAGGATCAGTCGTCATCTCAATGATGTGAAAACAATGACGCACCGGGCGCACCCAGCGCAGCTTCACCGCGCCGCTGGAGTCTCCGCCCACCGGCATGGCGCGCAACCGTTTCGGCGCAGCAGGCAGGCCGATGGATGTCTTGGGCGCTTCCAAATCCAGGCCCACGGCGTGCAATTCCTGTTCACTTTTTACGCGTATGGCATGAGCCATGGCCGAGCGATGCGCCGCTTCTTCGAGAGCCTTGGTGCGCGCGGCCCGACGCTTGATCGCCGAGGCCAGTTGGTTGCGCAGCAGATTCACAGCTTTGTCATCAGCCGCAGCCAGTTGATGCAGCGTCTCAAATTCATCAAGAAGCAGAAGCTGCTGCCGTTCTGCGGGCAGACGACGCAGACTGGCGACCAGATGGCCGCAGCGGATAATCTTCTCCGGCACGGGACGGTGGCGGAGACCGAGTTTGTGCTTACGCGTATTCATAGCTTGATTGAAATGCGTATCGGCACGCTCGTGGGCGGGATTAAGTGTGTTTTCAAGCCGGTATCACTGCGTAAACGCCCGTGAAACGCCTTATTTTCAGGCAAAACCTTGGCGGAAAACACTGCTTCACGCCACACCCACCACTGCGAGTGATGCAGCTCCGCGCAAGACGCTGGCGGAAAACGGCCTTTTCCTCCACGGGTGTGATCGCACCCTGACCCAATCCGGATCGCGACTGAGGAGGAATTTCCGGATTTCCGCCACGGATCAAAAGCCAACCTCATGCGATCCGGATTTCAACCGAGGCGTAATTCCTGAATTTCCCCCACGTTCGTGATCAGACGGTAGTTAGCTTGGCTCGCCAGCATGGTGGTAAATCCCGTCTTCAGCCACGAACCGACTTGGAACTCATGCGGATGCGGAGTGAGTAGCGAGCGGTTGCAAATCGCCGCACACCGTATCGCGAGCTGGGCCAAAGCGTCTTCGCAGACAACTCGCACCATCAACCCACCTTGATGTGTCCCTCATCCACATCAATGAACTCAAACATCGTCTGCACTGCACCAGGCGGCAGGCCGATTTCGGCGAGACGTTCGTTCAGGCGTTGCGTGCCGGCATCGCGCCAGCCGCGCTTGGTCATGAAGGCGTTCCACACTTCGATCTCCACCTCGTCCGGCTGGTGGCCGTGACGGAAGGCCCATTCGAGCAGTTCCGCATCGGTCTTGTCGCGCTTGAGCGTCTCGGCTTCGAGCTGGGCGTAACTGATCTTGAGAAGCTTGCAGCAGCGCCAGTCGAAGCTGCCCTTGGCCTCGCCGCGCATAGGCTGCCAGCCCTCGGGCAGTTTCCCCGCCGCCGCGAGCCGTATCTTGTCCAACATGCGACCGAAATAGACGAGTCCGTTGACCTGTTCGGAAGGGCTGCGCAGCCCGGGAATGATGGTTGGATATGGTTGTGCCATGCCGCCAAGAGAGCATGTTCCGCAGCCGCTCGCAAGCAGGGCACGATGATGAAGGGCGGCATGAGCGCGCAGGTTTCGTCCTCGCCAACCGCCGCAGCTTTTGTTTTGCTCGCCTCTACCCAAAGAGATATTCCGGTACAACTGAACTGCTTATGCACCATTTGCTGGCCTGTTTCCGCCTCCTCACCCTGCTGGTCTGTTTCACCGCGTCGCTCGCGCACGCCGTGGTCGTCCAGTTTGATCTTCAAGGCACGGCTGGCTTCGGCCTGCTGCCGGGGAACCAAACCCCCGCCGTGACCGGCGGCACTGGCGGCGAGCTTGGCTCTGGCATCACGTTCGACAACGTCTCCAAAATGCTCACCGTGAACGTGGGCTGGGGCAGCACCAATGGATTCACCGATCTCTCCAGCACTCCGACCGCCGCGCACATTCACGGTCCCACGCTTTCGACCGCGCCCGCCTCCTTCACGGAAAACGCCGGCGTGATCTTCCCGCTTACCATCAACAGCGGCACGGCTCAGGGGAATACCATCACCGCCCTGCTTGGCCCGCTCACGGCGACAGAGGAGGGCTACCTCACCAATGGCCAGCTCTACCTGAACGTCCACACCACCCTGAACGGCGGCGGCGAAATCCGCGGCAACCTCGTCCTCTCGCCCACCGTGCTGGCCGTGGACTTCAATGACCGCAGCTTCGATCCTGCCACCAACACCATGAACGGCTTCCGCTCGTTCCTCATCGCGTCGAACATTTCTTCTACGGCGATTCAGACCGGCGCGCTGGCCCGCACCTACGGCACTTACACCGTCACCGTCTCCGGCAGCGGCGCGAATCCCGGCTACGACGACCGCCAGCGCAACACGCCCGTGAACGGCGGCGCGCTGACCTACGCGCAGATTTATCGCGACTTCGTTTTTTCGCCGGACACGGCCACGGGCGGGCTGAACGTGACTGTGGATGGCTTGACTCCCAATCAAGTTTATCGCGTCACCGGCTGGAGCTTTGATCAGGGCACCACGGGGGGACGGCTTAGTGATTGGTCGGCCAATGGCACGCTCATGGTGAACGACTATTTCTTCAACGGCTCCACGCTTCCGACCGCGGACAACCAGTATCAATGGAGCTTCAAGATCAGCACCCCGGCGTCTGGGCAAATTGCGCTCACGGGACGGCGCGACTCGGCCAGCCCCGCCGGCATCGCCGTGTTTCTCAATGCGCTGAAGCTGGAAACCGCATTGCCGGACGCGCCGTTCGTCATCACCGGGCCGACGTCCGTGGAAGTCTATGCCGGGGACAATCCCTCGTTCACCGCTACGATCGGCGGCACCGCACCGTTCACCTATCAATGGCTGAAGAACTCCAACAACATCCCCGGCGCGACCAACCTCACCTTCTCCATCACCAACGCGCAGCCCGGCGACGCAGGCTCCTATTCGCTCAACGTCTCCAATCCTTCCGGCACGGTGATCGGCGCTCCGGCTCAGCTGATCGTTCACACCGTCACGAACCTCGCCTCCGGCCTCATCGGC
>JANOAY010000765.1:0-1889 GCA_031411375.1 Pedosphaera sp.
GGCTGTGGCGAAGCCCAGCCGCAGCGGCCTCGTCTGAAACCACGCGCTCATAACTCTCAGCGCGCTGCGGCTGGGCCACGCCACAGCCGCGCTCCGTGCTGGCCGGGAAATCATCTTCCCAAATTCATCCGCTCCTTTACGTTCGCGCGCGATGATTTCCGTGGTTCGTAATCCGGCGCTGGAAGCCTTCGTCGCGCAAGTCGCGCCGGAGCTGCGGTTCGGGCAGGTCTGGGTGCAACAACGTGCCGAAGGTTTTGCCCTGCGTCACGAGGCGGATCGCGGCGCGGAAAATTTGCGCGCGCTGGCCGTGCATGAGTTGCGCGAACTCGCGCAGTTCACCGAGAGCAAAGCCTATCGTCCGATCAAGAGCGCGCCCACCTTGCGGCGCGGCTGGCAGTGCGTGGCGCGGGATGCGGCGGAACTCGACGCGGCGCTGCGGCATCTTTACCCCGGTGGCGTGGCGGACTGGTTCGCGGCGCGGCAGGAGCCGCCCCCCGCCACGAGTTATCGCGCCTTCACCGCGCGACAGACCGGCATGTATCGCATCACCGCGATGCTTGATGATGCTCAAGTCGCGCAAGTCGCGCGCGCGGGCTGTCACCGGAATTTTTGCCTGAAGCGGCGGCTGTGGGCGGTGGAAGGTCTGCCGTCGGAAAGCGTGGCGGAAAAATCCGAACTCGCGTGCCTGGAACCGTGCGCGGTGCTGATGGAATTCGCCCGCGCCGTGATGCGAATCGAACAAAAAGGCGGCGAAGCAGTCTCAGTGTCAGGTTCCACCGCGCCGACCGACCAAGTCGGAGGAACCGAAGTGCGCGAGGGAGATTTTTCGTCTCCATTAAATCCGCGCTTCCAACAGTGGCGTCTGGAAAAAGCCCAAACCGCCACGGCGGTAAAAGAAAATTGATGAAAACAAACCTGTTCAAACGTGTGGCCATCGTGGCCGTGGCCTGTGTGCTCGCCCTGTCGTGGGCGGCGGACAACGAGCCGAAGAAGGATGACGCCGCCAACACCGCGTGGCAGGAGGCGGTGAAAGCCCTGCGCCCGCCGCCGCCGCCCACCGAATGGCGCACCAAGGAGCCGAGCCAAGCGGAAGTCGAGGCGTGGGAGAAGAAGAACGGCGTGCTCGCCGCCGCCGCCGCCGACTTGATGAAAAGTTTCTACACGAAGTATCCCGCCCACGCGAAAGCCCCGGACGCGCGCCGTCGCGAGGTGGAACTGCTCGGCGCGGCGGTGCAACTGGGCCAGACGAATCTGAACGCGCGCTTCGAAGGCTTGCAGGAGAAGCGCCTGAGCGATCCCACGGTGCCGGAGGCGGAGAAGTTTGATCTTCGCACGCAGCGCATTTTGCGCACGCTCACCGAGGCCGATGCGGCGAAGCCCGCCGCCGCGCTCGCGAAGGCGGAGAAGGCCACGCGCGATTTGCAGTCGGACTTTCCGAAGCGCGACGAGGTGTTCGAGCTGTTCACCATGATCGCGCAGGGGCATCTCGACGCGGGCGATCTTGCGAAGGCCCGGGTTATTCTCGAAGAGGTCGCGAAGAAAGGCTCCGACGACGCGAAGGAATCCGCGCTGGCGCAAGTGCGG
Source organism: Pedosphaera sp. (assembly GCA_031411375.1). Lineage (GTDB taxonomy): Bacteria > Verrucomicrobiota > Verrucomicrobiia > Limisphaerales > SIBH01 > JANNGC01. The sequence goes on from JANOAY010000765.1 coordinate 1,585, forward strand.
AAGCTGGACCGCGTGGGCAAGCCGCTCGACCTGAGCTTCACCGATGTGAATGGCAAGCCGGTGAGCCTGAAAGATTACGCCGGCAAGGTCGTGCTCGTGGATTTCTGGGCGACGTGGTGCGGCCCGTGTCGCGCGGCACTGCCCGAGGTGAAGGAAACTTACGCCAAGTATCGCGCGAAGGGGTTTGAGATCATCGCCATCAGCTTCGACAAGGAGAAGAGCGACCTCACGAAATTCATCGCCGAGGAAAAGATGACCTGGCCGCAATACTTCGACGGCCTGGGCTGGGAAAACAAACTGGGGCA
>JANOAY010000766.1:0-6186 GCA_031411375.1 Pedosphaera sp.
GGAGAATCCCAACGCGCAACCGCCCCGGCCATTCGTCATTCGTCATTCGTTATTCGTCATTTTCCCCATGAGCCACCTGACCGTCACCCAGACCCGCGAACTTCTCGAATCGCTCAAAGGCGTCGTGCGCGACTTCGCCGCCGCCGAGGAGAAGTTGAACAAAGATTTCCGCGTCAAAATCAACGCCACGGAGAAGCAGTTCAAAGATGAGAGTGAGGTACACGAAACGCGGCTCGCTTCCGACCTGAGCGCGTCAGAGGCGGCGTATCAATCCGCGAAGTCCGGCGTGGAGTCGCGCTTCAAAGAACGCGCCGAGCGCATCGCCACCGCGAAGAAAACCAGCCACAAGCTCTCCGCCAAACGCATCGATGACGAGGAAGGCCAGTGGAAACACAAAAGCCAGAAGGGCCTGCTCGACACCGAGCGCTATCGCAAGAACGCGCTCGCGCAGAACGACGCCACGCTCGGCGCGTTCCACCAGCAGTTCTCCGACACCCGCGCGCAGTTCGTCGCGCTGGAGCAGTCGGCGGATAGCGCGTTTCGCGGCTACGGAAAATTCCGTGCGTGGCTGACGAAGCCCGAAAATTTCCGCGAGCCAGATTTATCAGCGGACGAACATGGCCTGCTCGAACAACTCGCCAAGCTGCACACTGTCGCGAGGGAGAACCTCACGAAGTTTCAAAAGCTGTTCCTGCCGAAGCTCTTTCGCGTGCTGCCGCTGTGGCTGTGGATTGGATTCGTGCTCGTCATCGGCGGCGGGTTGGTGCCGGTCATGCCCCGCGTGGGACATCCTGAGATCGGTTTGCCGCAGATTGGCGGCGGCACTGGCGCGATCATCGTGCTGCTGCTCGTGCTTTATTTTGTGGGCCGCAGCCAGGCCGCATCGCTCGCCACGCTCGTCGCGGGCGAACTCGAGGGCGCGCGCCGGATGCACGACGCCGCGCTGCAAAAATCCCAGGCCCGCCACGCCGCCGAGATCGAACGCATCGAAGGCGAAGCCCGGACCAGCAAGGAAATGTTCGGCCAAAACTGGAACTCTGCCGTCGAACAGGCGGAGAAAGCGCGTGAGCTGTGGCCGGTGAGAATTGACGAGAAGTGGCGTCGCGCCGTGATGAAGAACCAGACGCTGCACAAACTTCGCGTGGCTCGAACCGAAGGCGAGCACACCGGCACTGTGAATCATATCCAGAGCGAAGCCGCTGCGCGCAAAGCGCAATTCACCGAGTCACACCACTCAAAGGTCACCAAGTTCAACGCCGACTTTCAGGCGCACTGGCAGAAACTCGAGGCCGACTGGAAGCAGCAGACGCAGCCGATGTTCGACGTGATTAACACTGCGAACGCGAGCGCCGAGCGCGAGTTCCCGGCTTGGCAAATCGAGCTGTGGCGCGATTGGAAACCGCCGACCTCCTTTAAGAACCTCGCCAAGTTTGCGCGTTTGGAAGTGGACGTGAAGCGCTTCGCCGAAGCCGCGCCGCATGACCCGCGGCTCGCGTTCCCGCCGAACGTTTCACTGCCGCTGCTGCTCACTTTCCCGCAGCAAGGCTCGATTCTTTTCGAAACCACCAAGTCCGGCAACGAGCCGGTGATGGAGGCGCTGAACAACATCATGTTCCGCCTCATCTCCACCGCGCCGGCCGGGAAACTCAGTTTCACCGTCATTGATCCAGTGAAGCTCGGGCAGAATTTTGCAGGCGTGATGCACCTCGCTGACTACGACGACAACATCATCAACAGCCGCATTCTCACGCAGGCCAGCCAGATCGAGCAGCGGCTCGCGGACTTGAACGAGCACATGGAGAAAGTCATCCAGATGTATCTCCGCAACGAGTACGAGACCATCGCGGACTACAATCTTCAGGCCGGCAACATCGCGGAGAAATATCACGTCGTGGTCATCGCGGACTTTCCGGCGAACTTCACCGAGACGGCAGCGCGGCGGCTCCTGCACATCGCGGCCAGCGGCGCGCGCTGCGGCGTGTTCACGCTCATTCACTGGGATCATCGCCACACACCGCCGGCGGATTTCTTCCCCGAGGAGTTGCGCAAGAGCAGCGTGGTCATCAACGTCAGCGGCGAACATTTCATTCTCGCGCATCCGTTTCTCGGCGGTTCGCGGGTGGTGCTCGATGCGTCGCCGGGCGCGGATTTCGCGACAGAATTTCTGCATAAGGTCGGCGAGGCCAGCCGCGGTGCGAATCGCGTGCAAGTGCCCTTCGCGCAAATCGCGCCGACCGACGCCGACATCTGGAGCGAGGAGACGACCGAGGAATTGCGCGTGCCCATCGGGCGCAGCGGCGCGACCAAGCTCCAGTATCTCGCCATCGGCAAAGGCACACGCCAGCATGCGCTCATCGCGGGCAAGACCGGCTCCGGCAAATCGACGCTCTTCCACGTCATCATCACGAATCTCGCGCTTTGGTGCAGTCCTGAGCAGGTCGAGTTTTACCTCGTGGACTTCAAAAAGGGCGTCGAGTTCAAAAGCTACGCCAACGCGCGCCTGCCGCACGCGAAAGTCGTCGCCATCGAGAGCGACCGTGAGTTCGGGCTGAGCGTCTTGCAGAAGCTCGACGAGGAATTGAAGCGGCGCGGTGAACTCTTCCGTAAACTCAGCGTGCAGGATGTCGCGGGCTACAAGCGCGCCGGCGGCACCGAGCCAATGCCGCGCACGCTGCTGCTGATCGACGAGTTCCAGGAATTCTTCGTGGAGGACGACCGCATCTCGCAGGCGGCGAACCTGTTGCTCGACCGCATCGTGCGGCAGGGACGCGCGTTCGGCATTCACGTCCTGCTCGGTTCGCAGACGCTCGGCGGCGCTTACACGCTCGCGCGCACGACGATTGGGCAGATGGTCATCCGCATCGCGCTCCAGTGCAACGAGGCCGACGCGTATCTCATCATGGACGAGAACAATCCCGCGCCGCGCCTGCTCTCACGTCCCGGCGAGGGCATCTACAACGATCAGGCCGGCATGAGCGAGGGCAACAGTCCCTTCCAGGCGGTGTGGATTGACGACACGGTGCGCGATGAACGCCTCGAAGTCGTGCGCGAAATGGCGGACCAGAAATTCGCGCAACGCTACCCCGGCCCGATTGTCTTCGAGGGCAACGCCCCAGCGGATGCACGAGAGAATCATTTGCTGAATGGATTGCTCAACACACCCGCGACGCAACCCGCCGCGCTCGCCCGCGTGTGGCTCGGCGCACCGAACTCGATCAAAGGCCCGACCGAAGCCGTGTTCCAGAAACGCAGCGGCAACAACCTGCTCATCGTCGGCCAGCGTGATGAACCAGTGCTCGCCATGCTTTCACTCTCGATGCTCGCGCTCGCGACGCAGTTCCCGCGCGGCTCCGCGAAATTTCTCCTGCTCGAAAGCACCGCGCCCGAATCCCCCGAGCGCGCCTACCTCGAACGCGTCGTCAAGGCGCTGCCTCACAACGTGACGCTCGCACGCGGCGGCGAACTCGCCGACACGCTCAAAGCCCTCGCCGACGACTTGAAGCAGCGCACCGAGGACGAGCACGCGCCCGCGCCCACGACGTTCCTGTTCATCCACGGCCTGCAAAATTTCAAGAAGCTCAAGCAGGACGACGACTTCGGCTTCTCCAGCGGCGACGACGGCGCGAACCCCGCGACGCTCCTGCAAAAGCTGATCAGCGAAGGCCCCGCGCACGGCATCCACCTCTTCGCGACCGTGGATACCTACAACAACGTGAACCGCTTCCTCGGCCGCAAGATGTTGAGCGAGTTCGAAATGCGCGTGCTCTTCCAGATGAGCACCAACGACTCCGCCAGCCTCTGCGACGATCCGAAGGCCAGCGCCCTCGGCCTGCACCGCGCGCTCTTCTACAACGAGCAGGAAGGCTGGCTGGAGACGTTCCGGCCCTACGCGCTGCCGGCTGGGGAGTGGATTGATGAAGTGGCGGGGAAAGTGAAACAGTCATCAGTGAGTCAGTAATCAGTCGGGCGGAAGGCTGAGGCGAGATGATCAGTTTGCCGCTTTTGCGATGGCCGCGAAGCTCTCAAAACTTGTCTTCACTTCCGCGCCTCCCTACCGTCGCCGCTAGTTCACCTATGAAAACTTCACGGCGCGATTTCTTGAAAGCCACGGGCGTGGTGTGCGGTGCGGCGACGTTGCCGGCGTGGGTGCTGGAAACGCAGGCGGCGCAGGCGGCGGCCATCAACAAGGACAAGCTGGCGGACATCGCGCTCACGCTCGCGAAAAAGCTTGGCGCGAGCTACGCGGACATCCGCATCAATCGCTATCGCAACGAATCCGTCTCCACGCGCGAGGAGCGGGTGCAGAACGTCTCGCGCACGCAGAGCTTCGGCTGCGGCGTGCGCGTCCTGGTACGCGGGGCGTGGGGCTTCGCAGCGAGCCATGTCGTGGATGCCAAGTCGGTGCGGCGACTCACCGAGCAGGCGGTGGAAATTGCCAAGGCCAACGCGGCTTTTCAGCGGCGGCCGGTGGAGATGGTGTCCGCGCCGAAGGTCACGGGGAAATGGAAGAGCAACTTCGAGCGCGATCCGTTCGACGTGGCGACCGAGCCGAAGATTGATTTCCTACTGAAGCTCAATTCGGCGGCGATGAAGGCCAAGGGCGCGAGCTTTGTGACCTCCAGCCTGTCGTTCAACAACGAGCAGAAGTATCTCGCGACCAGCGACGGCTCGCGCACGGAGCAGTATTTGATTCGCGCGCATCCTTCCATCTCGGTTACGGCGGTGGATCGCGCGGCGGGAGATTTTCAGACGCGCAGCAGTTTGCCGGGGCCGAAGTCCATCGGCTACGAATACCTCGCGAAGCACGACTGGCTCGCGGAAGCGACGCTGGCGGGGGAGGAGGCGGTGATGAAACTGAAGGCCAAGCCCGTCGCGCCCGGCAAATACGATCTCATCATTCACCCGACGAATCTCTGGCTGACGATTCACGAGACGGTCGGGCATTCGACGGAACTGGATCGCTCGCTGTTGTGGGAGGCGAATTACGCGGGCACGAGTTTCCTCACGCCGGACAAGACGGGCAAACTTCAGTTTGGCTCCACCATCTGCAATTTCTTTGCCGACCGCACGCAGCCGGAAGGTCTCGCGACCGTGGCCTACGACGACGAAGGCGTGCCCGGCCAGCGCTGGGACATCGTGAAGGACGGCATCTTCGTCGGCTGGCAGACCACGCGCGATCTCGCGCCGCTCGTCGGGCAGAAAAGTTCCACTGGCTGTCTGCACGCGGACAGTTGGGGCAGCGTGGCGTTCCCGCGCATGCCGAACGTCTCGCTCGAACCCGCGCCTGTGCCTACCAGCCTTGACGATCTGGTCGGCGGCGTGGACGACGGCATTTTGATTTACGGCAACGGCAGTTGGTCCATCGACATGATGCGCTACAACTTCCAGTTCGGCGGCCAGACGTTCTGGGAGATCAAGAAAGGCAAAGTCGGCGCGATGCTGCGCGACGTGGCCTATCAATCGCGCACCACGGATTTCTGGAACTCCTGCGACGGACTCGGCGGCCAGGCCACTTACGAAGTCCACGGTGCGGCGAATGACGGCAAGGGCGAACCGGGCCAGGCCAATTGCGTAAGCCACGGCTGTCCCGTTGCGCGCTTCCGCAAAACGAATGTGCTGAACACGGGCGCGGGCGGCGCGGGCAGTGCGATGATGATGGAGGAATGTGATGCTCACTGAAAAACAATCCCGCGCGCTCTGCGAAAAACTGTTGAAGCTCACCAAGGCCGACGACGCCAGCGTGAGCGTGACGAGCGAGGATTTTTCCCATCTGCGCTTTGCCGCGAACGCCTTCCTGACCAGTGGACGGCGCGAGAGCGTGACCGCGCGGATCACGGTTTGGATTGATGGCAAGCGCGGCGCGGCTTCGGCCAATGAACTTGATGACGCGTCGTTGAAAATGGCGGTCGAGGAAGCGGAACGCCTCGCGCGACTTTCGCCCGTGGACAAGGAATATCTGCCCACGCTCGGCGCGCAGAAGTATCCGCGCGTCGGCGGCTACGTGGAAGCCACGGCGAACATTTCACTGACCGAACGCGCGCGGGCCATTGATGCGATCATTCGCGAATGCGAGAAGGCGGGCGTGGTGGGCGCGGGGTTTCATCACGCGAATGGAACGGCGGAAGCGTTCGCGACGAAGCACGGGAACTTCAATTATTCCCGCTCCAGTCTGGTGGCGCTGTCGGT
>JANOAY010000767.1:0-4341 GCA_031411375.1 Pedosphaera sp.
CTTCATACGCTCGCCGAGCGACAGTTCGCGCACCATCACGTTCAGCTTGCCGCCGACTTGGAGCAGCGCGGTCAGCTCATCCACGGTTTTCTGAAACGCCTCGGGCGCGAGTCCGTAAATTTTTGCGTTCAGTTCCAGCGACTCGCGCGCGGGCAAATCCCACCAGAGCTGGTTCTTCTGGCCGAGGAGCAGCGCGAACTGGCGGCGGTAGGCGTCCTCGCGTTTCCACGGCACATGGCCGAGCACGCGCGCGGTGCCGCCGCTCGGGTAGAGGAGTCCGGCGAGCATCTTGAGCGTGGTGGTTTTGCCTGCGCCGTTCGCGCCGAGGAAGCCGACGAGTTCGCCCGGCTCGATGATGAAGTTCACGTCCTTCACCGCCGTGGTGTTTTCAAACCGGCGCGAGATGAGTCCGCGCAACGCGCCCTTGAACCCCGGCTCCTTTTTGTAGGTGCGGAAGGTTTTCGTGAGACCTTGGACTTCGATGGCTGGCATCGGGGGAAGGTTGAAGGTTGCAGGTTGACAGTGGCAAGGGGTTTGGCTCGGCACGCGGACTTTCCTGTCCGCGCGCCGTCACTTCGCTTGATCTGAATCGGCTCGCGTTTATGCTGCGCGCCCATGTTTCGTCATTTGCTTTGCGTCTCTTTTTTCGCGCTCGCCGCGTGCTCATCACACGCCGCGCAATTCGTCACCGACACGAACACCACCCAGGCGCCGAAAGTCGCCGCCGCCTCGAACGAAGGCGAACTGGCCATGAAACGCTTTCGCATTCCCAAGGGCTTCAAGGTCGAGCTGTTCGCCGCCGAGCCGCTGCTCGCGAATCCCGTCGCCTTCAGCATTGATGAGAAGGGCCGCTTCTACGTCGTCGAAACCTTTCGCCTGCACGCGGGCGTCACGGACATTCGCGGCCACATGACATGGCTCGACGAGGAACTGGCCAGCAAGTCCGTCGAGAACCGCGTCGAATACATGAAAGAGTTCGAGGGCAAGCGCATTGATGATTACACCAAGGAATCCGACCGCGTGAAACTCGTCTGGGACAGCAACGGCGACGGCAAGGCCGACAAGTCCACCGTCTTCTCCACCGGCTACAACAACATCGAGGACGGTCTCGCCTCGGGCGTGCTCGCGTATCGCGGCAATGTTTTCTTCGCGAACATCCCCAAGCTCTGGCTGCTCCGCGACAACGACCATGACGGCGTGGCCGAGTCGAAGAAACCCCTGCTCCACGGCTTCGGCGTGCGCGTCGGTTTCCTCGGTCATGATTTGCACGGGCTGCGCATCGGGCCGGATGGCAAACTCTATTTCACCATCGGTGATCGCGGCGCGCATGTGGTGACGAAGGACGGCGCGAACGATCGCACGGTCGAAAACCACGAGGAGGGCGCGGTCTATCGCTGCAACTTCGACGGCACCGGCCTGGAGATTGTCGCGCGCGGCCTCCGCAATCCGCAGGAGCTCGCCTTCGATGCCTACGGCAATCTCTGGACCGGCGACAACAATTCTGACGGCGGCGATCCGGCGCGCTGGGTCTATGTCGTCGAGGGCGGCGACAGCGGCTGGCGCGTGGGCTATCAGTTTCTCAACCAGCCGAACGCCCGCGGCGTGTGGCTCAGCGAGCGCATGTGCTATCCGCAGTTTGCCGGGCAGGCCGCCTTCATGCTCCCGCCGCTGGCGAACATCGGCAACGGGCCGTCCGGCCTCAGTTACTATCCTGGTGTCGGCCTGCCGGATCGCTACACGAACCATTTCTTCCTCTGCGACTTTCGCGGGAGCACCGGCAGCGGCGTGCATTCTTTTGGCGTGAAGCCGAAGGGCGCAGGCTTCGAGGTCGTGGACCGTCACGACTTCATCTGGGAGGTGCTCGTGACCGACGGCGACTTCGGCCACGACGGCAGCTTCTACATTTCCGACTGGGTGCAGGGCTGGAACAAGACCGGCAAGGGCCGCATCTATCGCGTCTTCGATCCGGAGTCGGTGAAAGCAAAGGCGGTGAAAGAGACGAAGGAATACTTCGCGCAAAATTTTGAAATGATGGGCGTGAGCAAGCTCTCGCAACTCCTCGCGCATCCCGACATGCGCGTGCGGCAGGAAGCGCAGTTCGCCCTCGTCTCGCTCGGGCCGGTGACGGCCGCGCGCACCCTCACCCGCGTGATTGATGGCAAGGATGCGAACCTCTTCGCGCGCCTGCACGCCATCTGGGGCCTCGGGCAAATCGCGCCGCGCTCGCAGCTCGCGGTCAACGCCCTGAACAAACTGCTGGAGGACAAGAATGCCGAAATTCGCGCGCAGGCCGCAAAGACTTTGGGCGGCGTTGGACTCGGCAGCGCGCGCACGCTGGCGCATCTGCTGGCGGACGAGAACGCGCGGGTGCGTTTCTTCGCTGCGCTGGCCTTGAGCAAATTCGGCGATCTCGAATCGCTTGAGCCGCTCATCGAGATGCTGCGCGCGAACAACGATGAGGACGTGCATCTGCGCCACGCGGGCGTGATGGCGCTCACCTCGATGCTGCGCCGCGCGGGCAGTCAGCCCGGCGTGGCCGTGTTGAGCCGCGAGCCGGCCAGCGCGGATGAAGCGCGTTATCAGAATGCGCTGCGCGACTTGCTGGCCGACAAATCCAGCGCCGTCCGCATGGCCGCGCTGCTCGCGCTCAGGCGCGCGGAGTCGCCCGACCTCGCCGAGTTTTTGCGCGACGCGAATCCGCTGCTCGTCGCCGAGGCCGCGCGCGCCATCAACGATTTACCGGTGCAAAATGCGCTGACCAACTTGGCCGCGCTGATTGAATTCTCCGAAGAACTTTCCGCCTTCCCCGCCGGCGACGACAAGGCGCCCGGCCCGCGCGACGGACTCTTGCGCCGCGTGATCAACGCGAACTACCGCCTCGGCGCGAGCAACAACGCGGCGGCGCTCGCGGCCTTCGCGTCCACCAGTCCGGCGCGCGAAGGTCTGCGCGCAGAAGCCGTCACGCTGCTTGGCGAGTGGGCCAAGCCCTCGGGCCGTGACCGCATCACGGGCCTGTGGCGTCCGGTTGGCGAACGTGATCCGAAGATTGCCGCCGATGCGCTCCAGCCGCATCTCTCTGCGCTGCTTCGTACTTCCTCGAACAAGTTGAAACTGGCGGCCACCAAGGCGGCAGGTGAGTTGAACATCCAGAGCGAGGACGCGAATCCCTTTAACCTGCTGAGCGATCCGAGCGCGGCGTCGAACCTCCGCATCGAGGCGTTGAAGTCACTGGTTCGCGCCAAGGACGAGAAACTTCCCGAAGCCGTGCGCGTGGCACTCGCCAGTCAGGATGAGGCGCTTCGCAAAGAGGCGACGAAGATTCAGGCCCAGTTGCAACCGAACGACGCGCTGGCGCAACTCCGCACCACACTGGAGCAAGGCACGATCAGCGAACAGCAAAACGCCTTTGCCACGCTCGGCGGACTGCCGGGCGCGGAAGCCGACACGCTGCTCGTGCAATGGCTCGGCAAACTGCTCGCGAAAAACGTGAAGTCGGAGGTGACGCTCGATTTGCTCGACGCCTCGCTCAAGCGCGATCACCCCGACATCCGCGCCAAGCTGCGCCAGTTTGAAAACGCCCGCCCGCCCGCCGATGATTTGCGCTCCTACCGCGAGTGCCTGGTCGGCGGCAACGCGGACGACGGCAAGAAAGTGTTCATCGAAAAGGTCGAAGCCTCCTGCGTGCGCTGCCACAAGTACGAAGGCGAAGGCGGCGAAGTCGGCCCGGAAGTCACCGGCCTCGGCGGACGCAAGGATCGGAATTACATTTTGGAGTCGCTGGGGTTTCCGAACAAAACCAAAGCGCCAAGCTACGAGAGCGTGACCGTGACCCGGAAGAACGGCACCCCCTACGCCGGCCAGTTGAAGAGCGAGACGGCGACCACGCTCGAAATCAATTCCCCGGAGGACGGCCTGATGACGGTGAAGAAGGCGGACATCAAAACTCGTGAGCGCGGCCTGTCCGGGATGCCCGAGGAACTGCGCCAGGTGCTGACCAAGCAAGACCTGCGAGACTTGGTGGAGTTTTTGGCGCAGTCTAAAGAAGCGAAGAAGTAGCCCGACACCCCCCGGAGCGCGGGTTTCCAACCCGCAGCAACGTGAAAAAAGAGTTGGTGTTAGCGAGTTCGCACACGCTCGGCTGGCGAATGTTGTTGCGGGTTGAAAACCCGCTCCTCCGTCACTTCAGCTTCCGCACAAACTCCACGAAGCCCTGCTGCTGCGCGCGGAGCCGTTCGACGAGTTCCGCGTCCTTGATGCGTCCGTTCGCATCGAGCAGTTCAAAAACCTTTGGCAAAAAAACGCGCTCGGGAAAAAGGTAGGCGTTGCGATAGCCGAAGATCA
>JANOAY010000768.1:0-3206 GCA_031411375.1 Pedosphaera sp.
CCGGGCTGTTCATGATGCGCCCCTCGAACCAAAGCTGGGCGGACTTGCCACCGTCGAGATTGATCGCGTCCGTGCAGCCGAGGCTCACGAAATACTCCGCCAGTTCCGCCAGCTTCATGCCCATCGAGAGGTCCGGCTGCCGGCCATCAATGACGATGAAATAAACGTGCGTGGGACTCCAACCCACGGCGGCGCGCGGATGGCGCGCATACTTCGAGTCCTCCGCGTAACCGCGCGGCGCATCCGCCGGACGGGTCTTGAGCGTGAACGCCTTCCCGTCCTTGATCAGCGCCGGCCCGCCGGCGATGGCCGCTTTCACCCCGGTCAGATTCGGCGTGGTCGTGGTCGAGAATTGCAGCACGAGGCCGGGCTTCAACTCCGGCAAATCCCCGAGCAGTGGCGCGCCGAGCGAGAGCACCATCGTGCCCGGCTCGATCCGCGTGTTGCCGTTCGTGGCCACGTCCCGCACGCGCGCGCGGTAATTCTGCCCGGCCTGCAACGGCAGCCACGGACTGTCACCGTCCTTTTCCAAAATCAATTCCAGCCCGCCGTTCGCGCGCGTCGAGGTGCCGAGGGTCGGCGTGTAAAGCACGGCGGCGCGAGGGGCGCGCTGCTGATTCAGCCCGAACGGCGTCTTCCGTCCGTCCGGCCACGTCGCGTAGAAAAGTCCCTTCACCTCATCGAGATGCGGGTGGCCGTTCGTGTCGAACCACACGCACACCGTGTCCGGCGCGCTGATGAGTTCGCCGTTCATGATTTGCAGCCCGCGCGGGTCGCCCGCGTAGGTGGGCTGGTCGCGCACGTAGAAATCCCCGTTGATCCCGGCGATGGCTTCGCCCAATTCCGGCGGCACCGCCGCGGCCTGCTCCCAGATGTGACTGACCGCCAGCACCCGGTCCCGCGCGTGCGCCGAGTAGAAACCGAGGTCGGCGCGGGAACGATCAATCTTCAAAATGTGCAGCGACCACGGCTCGCCGTTGTCGGCCTTGAGCTTGTGGTTGCGGTAGGTGACGCCGGCGGTGTCGCCCGTCGGGCGCGCGGCCCGGGGTTCGGCCTGCAACCCCGGCGCGGCCTCGGCCACCGCCAGCGGCGGCGCGGCGAAGCGGACGGACTGCGCCCGGGCATGGAAGACGCCCACGCCGACCAGCCCCAACGCCACCAGCACGGCCAGATCGGCTCCGACGCAAATGGCGACGATGGCGAACGGAGACAGAACGCGCGGACGCGAAGGAGGCAGCGACGGCGGCGCTGCGCTGGAAGAATCAGGCTTGAACACGGGGCGAATTCATAGCGAGCCGCCCGCCCGCCGACAATCCCTGAATCGTGACAAAGTTGTCAAAACCCGCGCCCCCGCCGGAACCGCTCCTCTCCGCCCGCTCACGGCTCGATGACGCCCGCCTGCGCCCATTCCTCCGGCGTCCATTGCTTCATCGCCTCCAGCCGCCGCCGCTCGGCGATGGGCAGGTCCCCCAGCAGTTTCTTGAGCCGCTCCTCGGTGAACTGTTCCACGAAATCGCGCGCTGAATCCCTGTCTTCCTCCGCCACCGTCTGCCAGTCCTCTTGCGAAGCCTGCTGCCAGTAGAACACCAGCGCCACCCTCTGAAAAAAGATGCGCCGTGTGAAATCCGCCAGCTCCACGCGCAGGGGCAGCAGCCACTCATCAGTGGGCATCTTGGACGCGGTGAGTTCGGACGTCAGCTTCCCCACCCGCGCCCGGAACAGCGGCAGGCTCTTGGTGAACCGTCCGCCACCCAGAATGTCCAGCCACCCGTCCCACCGATGGATGACCTCATCCATGCGCCACCCATCGCCCAGCAGCTTCCACCGCTCCCGCTCCGCATCCGTCCACTTGGGCGGATAACCCGGGGCGGCCTCCAGCTTCTCATGCATTTCGGCCAGCAACTCCATGTCTGCCTTTCCCTCCTCCTCCTTCATGGGCTTTCCGTTGATAAACTCCAGCAATCGCTCCGCCGCGTACAGGCCCGGCCGCACGTCCACGCCGATGGAATACGCATAAGCCTGCAAGACCTGCATGGTCACGATGGTCATTTCGAGATCCTCTCGAATCATCTTCTGCTGTTCAGATTCTGGCTCGCTCATAACGTGCAATAAATGTTCCGCCGTGCGCGCCGGCTACGGCTCCATCATCCCGCCCTGGTCCCAATCCTCCGGCTTCCTTTGCTCCAACGCCTCCAGCCGCCGCCGATCCGCGATGGGCAGCGACGAAAAAATTCTCTCCCGCTCCCCCTCGCGCCACTGCTTCAGCATGGTCACCAACTGTTCCTGCTTCTCCAGCGTCAACTCATCCCATTTCTCCTCGGGCATCTGGTCCCAATAAATCAGCAGCGCCGCCCCGCGAAACTTCACCCGCCGCATCGTCTCCCCCATCTCCGCCGACATCATCAGATGGAAGTCCTCGATGATCTCCTTCGGATTTTTTCCCGCCTGCACCGCCGCCTTAAATTCCTCGCGCAACTTCACCGCCGTCTGCGCCAGCCCCTCGCTCTTGGTGCCTTGGAAATCCTTCGCCGCGTCCTCCAGCATCACGTCGAACTCCAGCAAATCGCTCGTCAGCTCCCACTGCCGCCGCTCCTCAGGCGTCCAATTCGGCGGGAAATCCTCCAGCGTCTTCAACTGCTGGATAAAAGCGCCAAACAGCTTCGCCGCGCGGTTCACCGCGTCTGCCTCCCGCGTCTGTCCCGCCGCCGCCGCCTGCATCAGATCACACGCCGCGAAAAACTCCCGCGTGTCCATCCCGCGCGTCAGCAGATACGCGCGATACGGCCGCACCAGATTGGCTGCGCTCGTGATCCTCTGGAGAAAAGCTTCCGCTGAAAAATCCTCGGGCTGGCTCATGTGTGGGAAAGAAATACTCAGGCCGATTCCGCACGTCCAGTCCGAGATGAACGCCTCGCCCGCGCGGCCAAAAATCGCCGCGATTTTTTTCTTTTCAACGACGGCGAGATGATTATTTTCGCCGCCAATCACCTATGGGTCGCCCGACGGAAAATCTTTTTCCCTCGCCTCTGAAAAGAACGGTCGCGCCTTCGTCCTCCCAGCCCTCGCGCCCGTCCCGCGCCGCCCACCTTTTCGTAGGTGACGACGTAAGGAGTCTCCATCTGATCTCCGAGACGATCAGATACTCCTTACGTCGTATCCTACGGGGACTGCATTCCGGTGGCAGACGACGTAAGGAGACTCTGAAC
>JANOAY010000769.1:0-7242 GCA_031411375.1 Pedosphaera sp.
GCCTGCACGCCGGATTTCTTCCTGTTCGACGGCGCGCAACAGCTCGTTTATCGCGGGCAGATGGATGACGCGCGCCGCGCGAACACGTTGCCCGTCACCGGCGCGAGCCTGCGCGCGGCCGTGGATGCGGTGCTGGCCGGCCGGCCCGTGGACGTGAAGCAAATCCCCAGCCTCGGCTGCAACATCAAGTGGAAGGCGGGAAATGAACCGGAGTATTTCAACGTCTTCTGAACGGAGCGCGGACCGTCGAGTCCGCGAGTTCAAAAATTCTGAACCGCAGATGGACATGGATAAACGCAGATACGGTTTCGGAGAAATAAGCCTAGGTGGGCGGTTAAACTTCGGGGATGGAGCAAGCGAGTGCGCGCTTGGCTGGCGGGCAAGCCTTTCCCCCATCTGCGTGTTTCTGCGTGCATCTGCGGTTCAAGCGAATTTTTTTGGATGAAAAACTTCCTCGCCATCGAAATCGGCGGCACCAAGCTGCAACTCTTCGTCGGCAACGCGGCGGGCGAGATCGCGCACCGCTGGCGCTTCGACGTGGACGCGGCGCAGGGCGGTGCGGGCATTCGCGCGCGGATTGAAGCCGCGTTGCCGGAAATTTTGCGCGCGCATGAAATCGCCGCCGTGGGGGTCGGCTACGGCGGGCCGGTGGACGGGCGCACGGGAAAAATCTGCTGCTCGCATCAGGTCGAGGGCTGGTCGGATTTTCCGCTCGGCGACTGGCTGCGCGAGCGCACGGGTCGGCCCGTGGTGATCGATAATGACGCGAACTGCGGCGCGCTCGGCGAAGCTCTGCGCGGCGCAGGGCAGGGGAGCAATCCGGTTTTCTATGTCACGCTGGGCAGCGGCGTGGGCGGCGGTCTGGTCGTGGACCGAAAAATTTTTCACGCCGCAAAACCTGGCGAATCCGAGATCGGACATGTGCGGCTCGACAAGAGCGGCACCATCGTCGAGCAACGCTGCTCAGGTTGGGCGGTGGATCGGGAAGTCCGCGCCGTGGCGAACGAGCACCCATCCTCGGCGCTGGCGCGTGCGGCTGCGGGACTGGAGCGCAGCGAGGCTCGCGCCTTGGTTGCCGCGCTGAACGAGCGCTGCCCTTTCGCCCAGCGGATTCTGTCGGCCACGGCGGACGATCTGGCCTTTGGACTTTCGCACGTCGTGCATCTCGTTCACCCGGAGACGATCGTGCTGGGCGGCGGACTGTCGTTCGTGGGCGAACCATTGCGCGCGGCGGTCGCGGCGGCGCTGGGCCAATATGTGATGGAGGCGTTCGCGCCCGGCCCGCGCGTGGCGCTGGCGCAGTTGCGCGAGGACGCGGTGCCGGTTGGGGCGCTGCTGCTGGCGGCCAACGCCGCAATCGGGCCATAGAAAAGGCGGCACCCGGTAGGTGCCGCCTTGAAATGTTCCGCGCAGGCTTACTCCGCTGCGAGCTTCCAGACTTTCCCATTCTTGCCGCGCAGGGCGCTGGTCGTGTTGGTCAGGAGGTAGAGTTCGCCGTCGGCATCTTCACCGAAGGCGAGGATGAACTGGCCAATCGCGCCGTCCGGTTTGCCGGACACTTCCAGCGCGGCCATCGTCCACTTCCCGTCGGTTCCCTGGCTGGCGACGTAGATCACGCCGTCGGCTTTCACGAAATTCCGCGACCAGTCGCCGAAGATGTATTTGCCGGTGAGTTCAGGGAACGCCTTGCCGCGATAGACGTAGCCGCCGGTGATGCTGATGCCTTTCGCATCCGGGTCCTTGGTGAACTTGCGGAAGTTCTTGTAGGCCACGATGGGATCGATAAGCGGTTCGCCGTTCGCGCCGACTTTCGGGCATTCTTCTGGCGGCTTGCGCGCGTCCTTGGGATTGAAGCAGACGAAACCCTCACGCACGTTCCAGCCGTAGTTGCCGCCCTTTTTCACGAGGTCAACTTCCTCCCAGGAATCCTGGCCGACGTCGGCGAGGAACAGGCCGCGTTCGCCGCCGCGATCGAAGGAGAGTCCCCACGGATTGCGGAAGCCGTAGGCGAAAATTTCCGGCGCGCCGCCGCCTTTCACGAACGGGTTGTCGGTCGGCACGGCGTATTCCTTGCCCGCGTCCTTCTTGTCCACGTCGAGGCGCAACACTTTGCCGAGCAGCTTGCTGGTGTCCTGGCCGTTGCCCTGCGGCGAGTGGCCGAAACCGGTGTCGTTGCCGTTGCCGCCGTCGCCGACGGAGAGATAGAGCAGGCCGTCCGGCCCGAAGGCCATGCGCCCGCTGTGATGGTTGAAGGCGGGCATGTCGATTTCGAGCAGCGTGCGTCCGCCGCCGGCGGTGTTGTCCGCCGCGAGGGTGAACTCGGCTAGGCGCGCAGTGTGGTTGAAGTTGGTCGGCACGCCCGCGCGCAGGGGCGCGCTGTAGTAGGCGTAGAATTTCCGGTTCGCGCTGAACTTGGGATGCACGGCGAGTCCGCACAGGCCGCGCTCGTCAAAGGCGTTGGTATTGTAGTTCGCCATGCGGCCCGTGAGATCGAGGACAAGTTTCTCGGCGAGCTTTCCATCCTTGTTCAACAGATGCACCTGACCGAGCTGATCGGCGATGAGGTTGCGTCCGCCGTCAATGGGGACGAACGCGGTGGGGGAGACGAAATTATCCGCGACGAGTTTGAGCGACGGCTTCGCGGCGGCGAAAGCCAGCGCGGGCAGCAGTGCGGCGACGGCGAGGGAGCAAAGAGTTTTGGTGTTCACGGCGCGGAGTGTAGCGAGAAGTGAATTCAGGAAAACAAAAAAGGCTCCCGTTGCCGGGAGCCTTTGATTTTGTTTGGACTTGCTTAATCCGCCTTACGGGCAGCTCAAGCGGTAGAACCGGACGCCGCTCGGCGTGAACGGAGTTCCGTTCACCCGGGCCGAATTAACCCAAACCGTGCTCGCGCTTGGGGTCTGAAGCGCGGTCGATTCCTGAAGCGTGGCCGCTCCGGTCCAACTGAGCGTCACGGTGCCGTTGCCGTTGTCCACGATTTTCACCGTGGGGCAGCCCGCGCTGAAGGCGGTCACGAGCGCTTCGAGCTGCATGCCCCAGGCGATGTCCGAGCTGGTCAGCGTGTTCTGGTGAACTTCCGCCGCGATGGTGTTGTTGGCCTGGACGAAGCCGGTGAGGTTCGAGGTGATCAGACCGCCCGCGCCTTCGGTGGAGCCGGCGACGGCGAGGTTGGTGTAGTTCAGGGCCACCGGCGAGTTGGTCAGGTTGAAGCGCAACTGCTCGCCACCGTTCACGTAGATCACGCCGCCGTCGTCGAAGTAAGACGTGCTGCGGATGGTGTTGCCGGGGGCGGCAGGATCAAACGGCAGGCCGTTGAGCGTGGTGCGGAAGTAGAACGTGATGTTCGTGCCGCCGATGCCGCCAAGGGTCGCGTTGGTGAGGTTGAGCGAGGTGTTGGTGCCGTTGCCGCCCGCGAGGTTGGTGAACAGGGTCAGCGGAGCCAGCGAATTTTCAAAGGCCAGGAAGCCCGCACCGGACGGCCAGAGACTGTCGTCGTAGCCGACGTTCGACCAGGTGCCGCCGAGGTTGTTGCCCGACTCGTCATACTTCCAGACTTGGTTGTAGGACATGATCACGATGGTGGCGACGACCGGGCGGGTCAAAGGCGTGGTCAGGTTGGCCGCCTCGGAACGGTCCCGGATGTTGCTGCTCAAGGTCGCATTGTAGTTCTGCTGCACAGTGCGCGGAGTGGTGGTGAGCACCACGTTGCTGCCGTTGCCCGCCAGCGTCGCGGTGAGCACGGTCACGGGAGCGCCCGCGCCCGTGGGCACCACGGTGTAGTTGGCCGCATTGTTCGCCGCCGCGATGTTCAGGCCGAACGCATCATAGATGGTCAGCGTGATGTTGGTCAGCGTGACGTCGCCGATGGCCGAGACGAAGGCCGGGGGCGTGCTGTCATCGATCACGGTGAGCGTGGCGATGGGGCTGTTCGTGGAACCCAGCCCATTGGACACGAGCACACGGTAGTTGCCGCCTTGGCTGGGGAGAACGCCGAGAATGCTGAAGGAGGCGTTGGTCGCATTCAAGATGGGCGAACCGTTCCGGCTCCATTGGTAGGTGAGCGGGAGCGCACCATCCGCCACCACGGAGAGGGAGACGTTCGCTCCTTCGGCGACCGTCTGGCTGGCCGGCGGAACAATGATGGTCGCAGGCCCGGCGGCAAACGTGCCGATGTTGGCCGACAGTTCCAACGCGAATTCCATGTCCGAACTGGTGGCCCCGGTCTGGAGCACCACGACCGCGATCAGGTTGTCGCCTGCGACCAGACCGGCGGTGGACAACGGAAGCACGGCGGAGATGGGCGTGGGGTCGGGGGCATTGGCCGGGGCACGCGAGGCGACCGAGAGGGTTCCAGTGGGCGCATTGAAGCGTCCAGCTTCCACACCATTGATATAGACCACGGCACCGTCTTCAAAGACGTGGCGAATGGAGAGGGTGACGCCCACCGTGCTCGACGGCAGGAAGAAATTGCGGCGGAGGAAGGTCGCGGAACTGTCCGCGATGGGATACGCAGGAGTGACAATCGGCACGCCGTTCGCCGAGGCATCGCGTCCGATGCCGGTCGGGCCGCTCGTCCAAGTGGAGTCATCGTAGCCAATGGTTTCCCAGCCGGTGCCGAAGAGGTTTGTCTCCAGGCTGAAGCGCCAGATGTTGTTTGGGCCGTTGAAGTCAATGAGCAGGAGATCGCGGCGGAGGGGAATAAAGGTTGGGTTGGGGCTGAGGACGTTGCCCGGATCGGGCACGCCGAGGGACGTGTCATAAACGTCGGCGATGTAGACCGAGTAGTTCACGCCATCCGTGAGAGCGGCACCCATGGTCAGGGCGATGGTGTTGCCAATCACGATGGCGGAGATGGGCGGGGTGCCGGCGGTGAAATCGGTACCCGTTTCATAAACGAGGAAGGCGCCGGTGTCGGCGTAAGCGGGATTCATCGGCTCGGAGAAGGTGAGGACAATGTCCGTGCCGTTGGTGCTGGCGGTGGCCACTAGGGCGGTCGGAGCCGTCGTGTCGGGGGTCACGGTGAGCGTGGCGGCAGCGCTGAACGGGCTGTTGACGGCGTTGGAGACCATGCAGCGGAACGTGCTACCGTTCGCCGAGAACGGGGTGGAGGGGATGGTGTAGCTCGGGCCGTTCGCGCCGGCAATGAACACGCCGTTGCTCTGCCAGTAGTAAGCCTGCGGCGAGCCGCTGGCCCCGACGGTGAAGGTCACGGAGCCGCGCTCGGCCACCGTGGCGTTGGTCGGGCTGTTGGTGATGGTGAGCAAACTGTCCGGGGAGGCAATATCACCCGTCATGCTGGTGCCAAAAACGAGGTCAGAACTGCCGACGGCGTTTTGATGGACGGACACGGCCAGCACGTTGTCACCCGGGACAACAATCCCGCCCAATTGGGCCGGGGTGAGCACGAAGACGAAATTGGTCGTGGCTTCGCCGCCGCCCGTCCCGCCAGGAGGGCAGACTTCGGGATCGTTCAGGTGCGAAACCTGCGCGACGCGAATGCCGTTGATGTACCAGACGGCCTGGTCGTCAACGCGATTGGTGAAGAGCAACGTCAGACCGTTGGTCGTCGCGAGATTGAAATGAGTGCGGAAGTAGTAGGGGGTGCCCTGAATCGTGGCCCCGTTGGGCGCGGGCAGGGTGGTGGTGTTGAGCCAGCCGGCGAGAGAAGTCACGGTCGCCGCCGTGGTTTCTCCGCCCGTGAAACCGCCCGGTGACGGGCCGGCCCAAGTCGAATCATCAAAGCCGGTCGTCTCCCAGCCGGTGCCATTGAGGCAGAAGGTCGTGCTGGTCGGAACGATGTATCGCCACGTCTGGTTCGTGGGGATGATCAGCGAGGCGGCGGCGGCGGACTTGCTGGTCAGGCCGATTGTCGCGCCCATCATCAGGGCCAGCACGGCGAGCTGTTTGGACGCACTCTGGAACCACCGGACGGCGCGGGAGCAACCGCCGGAACGAGACAGGGGAGTTTGTATTTTTTTCATGGGGAGACGGGTTTAGACGACGACCATTTTTGCAAAGCAGTTTGGCACTGGGTTTCGGTTTTTGTTTGGGCTGGGGAAATACGTAGTCCCTTTTGTGACAAAGTGGAAGAATTTTTTTCCGGCGGCTGAAGATTTTATTAAATGTTTTTGGCGGAGCCGGGCGCTTCACGACAAACAGCGGGCAAAAAACTGGACGCCACCAAAGCCGTGCGCGAGCTTCGCCGGGCATGACGCCCAAGCAAAAAGACCAGTTCGCCGAACTGGTGCGACGCCAAATTGAACTGGTCGGCGAAGACCCCGGGCGCGAGGGGCTGCTCCGCACGCCCAGGCGCGCGGCGGAATCCATGGCCTTCCTCACCAGCGGTTACGAGACCGACCCGGCCAAGGTGCTCAACGAGGCCCTCTTCGAGGCCACCTCGGATGAAATGGTCATCGTGAAGGACATTGATTTCTACAGTCTCTGCGAGCACCACCTGCTGCCCTTCTTCGGCAAGTGCCATATCGCCTACCTGCCGCGCAAAAAAGTCATCGGCCTCTCCAAGCTCCCCCGTCTTGTGGACGTCTTCGCGCGCCGGTTGCAAATTCAGGAGCGCATGACCTTCGAGATCGCCCAGGTGGTGAAGAAACTCATCAACGCCCAAGGCGTCGGCGTCGTCATCGAGGCGCAGCACCTGTGCATGATGATGCGCGGGGTGCAGAAGCAGAACTCGTATGCGGTGACCTCGACGATGCTGGGGAGCTTCCGGGATGACCCGAGGACACGCGCGGAGTTTCTGGAACTGATCCGGCAGAAGCGGAGCGGCAGCTAATCCGCCCCTGGGAGCGCCGGCTTCGAGCCGGCGTGTACATGAAACCAGCACGGCTTCGCGCCGGCAAGGATGCCGGCGCTCCCAGGCTCCAGCCTTCAAATCCCCAGCGCGCTCTTCACTTCGGCAAACGCGTGCACGGCCAACTCCAAATCCTCCCGCGAATGGGCCGCGCTGATTTGCGTGCGGATGCGCGCCTTGCCCTTCGGCACCACCGGGAAGCTGAAGCCGATGACATACACGCCGCGTTCCAGCATCGCGTCGGCGAACTTCGTCGCCAGCGCCGCGTCACCGAGCATGACCGGGCAAATCGGATGCGTGCCGGGCAGGATCGTGAAGCC
This sequence comes from Pedosphaera sp., assembly GCA_031411375.1. Lineage (GTDB taxonomy): Bacteria > Verrucomicrobiota > Verrucomicrobiia > Limisphaerales > SIBH01 > JANNGC01. The sequence continues at coordinate 7,129 of JANOAY010000769.1, forward strand.
GAGCTGCGCCATGCCGGCACGGAAGAATGTCGTGTTCGCCTCCAGCGTGTCGCGCAAGGCGGTGGATTCGGTGAGCAGTTCCAAAACTTTCAACGACGCGCCCGCGATGCTCGG
>JANOAY010000770.1:0-7289 GCA_031411375.1 Pedosphaera sp.
TGAAGCGGACGATCATCATTTTCAGCCTGCTGCCGTGCCTCGCGCGCGCCGCCGCACCCACGCCCGCGCAACTCGAATTTTTCGAGCAGCGCATCCGCCCGATGCTCGCCAACGAATGCTACGAGTGCCACGGCGCGCAAAAGCAGAAGGGCCGGCTGCGCGTGGATTTCCGTGACGGCTTGCTCAAGGGCGGGGACTCCGGCCCCGCCATCATCGCCGGGGACGCGAAGAAAAGTCTGCTCATCCAGTCCATCCGCCACGCCGACCCGGACTCGGCGATGCCGAAGGAACGACCGAAGTTGAGCGACGCCGTGATCGCGGACTTTGTTAAATGGGTGAACGACGGCGCGCCCGATCCGCGCGATCAGCCCGCGAGCGAAACCACGGCCGGCGACAAGGGATGGGACGCCACCTTCACCGCGCGCAAGGACTGGTGGAGCTTCAAGCCGGTGCAGAAGGTCGCGCCGCCCGTCGTGACAAACACCGCGTGGTCCGCGCATCCCGCGGATCAGTTTCTCCTCGCGAAGATCGAGGAGCGCGGGCTTCAGCCCGCTTCACCTGCCGACCGCCGCACGCTCATTCGTCGCCTCACGTTTACTCTCACCGGCCTGCCGCCGACCACGGATGAAGTGCGTGCGTTTCTCGAAGACAATTCACCCGACGCCTACGCGAGAGTCGTGGATCGATTGCTGGCCTCGCCTCGCTTCGGCGAGCACTGGGCACGGCACTGGATGGACTTGATGCGTTTCGCCGAGACGCACGGCAGCGAGGGCGATCCGGAGATTCCGAACGCGTGGCGCTATCGCGATTATCTCATCCGCGCCTTCAACAGTGATGTGCGTTGGGACCAGCTCATTCGCGAACATCTCGCGGGCGACTTGCTGGCCAAGCCGCGCTGGAACGAGGCGGAGGGCATCAACGAGTCGCTGCTCGGTCTCGCGCACTTCCGGCTTGTCGAGCATGGCTTCAATCCCGTGGACACGCTCGACGAACAGATCAAAACCGTGGACAGCCAGATCGATGTTGTCTCGAAAGCGTTTCAAGGACTCACGACCTCCTGCGCGCGCTGTCACAATCACAAGTTTGATCCCATCAGCGAGCGCGACTACTACGCGCTGCACGGCATCTTCGCCAGCGTGCGCCCGACGCAACTGAGCATCGATAAGCCGGAGCGGCTGCGTGTGCATCGTGATGAACTCACGAAACTGAAACGCGAGATCAAAGCGGGCGTGGCTGGGGCTTGGGAGAAATCCGCGCGCGAGTTGTCGGAGAATCTTCTGAAGCGCGGCAGCGGCACGAACCGTCCGGCGATTCCCGGCGATGAAATTCCAACGCGCATTCGTGACTTGGAGAAACGCATCAGTGCTATCGATCAGACAGGACGCGCCGAGGTCTTGCGAACACGCGGACTGACGAACACGAGTGCGACGGCCTCATTGCCGATGGCCGCGTGGACGTTCGACACCGACGCGCGCGATGAGTTGGGTGGTCTGCACGGTGAACTGCAAGGCGGCGCGGTGATTCGCAACGGACGCCTGGTGGTGGATGGCAAAGGGGGGGTTCTCCGCACCGCACCGCTGGAGCGCGCATTGCGCGAGAAGACTTTGGAGGCGTGGGTCGCGCCCGCGAACCTGGAGCAGGGCGGCGGTGGTGTGGTCACCGTCGAGTGGCAGGACGGCGCGGTGTTCGACTCGATAGTCTTTGCCGAGAAGGAGCCGCGCAAATGGATGGCCGGCAGCGACCTTTACCGGCGTGGAAAGAATGTCAAAGCGCCGGAGGAAACCGCCAAGCCCGGCGAACTCGTTCACGTCGCCATCGTTTATCGCCCGGACAACAGCATCGCAGTCTTCCGCAATGGCGTGGCGTATGGCGCGGCTTGGACGCCGTCCGGCGAGGGCAAGGAGTTGCAGACCTTCGCCGCAAAATCCGCGCGCGTGCTGCTCGGCCAGCGGCACACCGGCGGCGGCAATGCGTTTTTTGCGGGCGAGATCGAAGAAGCGCGGATTTACGACCGCGAGCTTTCGGAGAAGGAAGTAAAAGCGTCGTTCAGTGCCGGGCCGGGATTAATTTCGCCCGCCGCCATCGCCCAGGCGCTCACGACGGAGCAACGAATGGAGCGCGCGCGTCTGACCGCTGAGATCGCCACCCAGCGAGCGGCGTTGGCAAAACAATTTCCCGACTACGCGGAGCGCGAGGCCGCGCGCGCACGATTGCTCGCGGCGTTTGATGCGGCGGCCACGAATCAGAATCATCCGCTCGCGGCGTGGTTCCAACTGCGCGACCGGACTGGCGACACGTTCATTGCAGGTTGGCAAAGTTTCGTGCAAAAGCAGACGAACGAAGTGGCAGCACGCCGCAAGTTCAACGCCGAGACTTTCCAGCCCGCGTGGGATTTTCGCGGCGCGGGCGTGAAGGAATGGTTTCGCCATGGCGTGAATCCGCCCGAGGTAAGCGCGCGGCCCGGTGAGTTCGCCATCGAACCGGAAGGCGAGCGCCTCTTTAGCGGCTTGCTGACGGCGGGTGTATTCTCCCATCGGCTTTCGCAGAAGCATAACGGCGTGTTCGCGTCGCCGCGTTTCAAGATTACCAACGATAACATCAGCGTGCGCGTTATCGGCGGCAAAGGCGCGGGCGTGCGGCTCGTGCTCGATAATTATCCATTGGGACAGGGAAACATTTATCCGGCGGCGGACCTCAAGAGCGACGCGACGACGTGGATACGGATCGACACCGCGTATCGCAAAGGCGGCATGGCGTATCTGGAGTTCGCGACCTCGGCCGAGCTGACCTCGCGCAATCGCGGGCCGGCGGGGCCAGGTGACCGCTCGTTCTTCGGTGTCGAGCAAGTCGTGTTTCACGATGCCAAGGCGATTCCGAAAGAAGAGATCACGCCGAACACGTTGGTCGCAGCGGGTGATGCTCCGAAGTCAGCGGAGGCGTTGGCCAAACACCTCAAGGATCAACTCACCGCCGCCATCGCCGCGTGGCGCAATGATTCGATGAGCGAGGAACAGCGTGTGTTTCTCGACGCGTTCCTGCGCGGCGGATTGTTGCCGATGACGGTGAAGGACTTGCCGGACGTAGCCTCGCTCGTCGCGGAGTATCGCAAGCTCGAGGCGGACATTCCGTCGCCGCGCCGCGCGCCGGGCGTGTTGGAAACCGTGGCCTACAATGCGCCGCTGTTGTCGCGTGGCGATCTTTTGAAGCCGCTGGCTCCGGAACCACGCGGTTATCTGCAACTTGTTTCCGCGCGCCGCTACGAAACGAAACTCAGCGGGCGGCTCGAACTGGCGGACGACATTGCGAGCGCGGCAAATCCGCTCACGGCGCGCGTGCTGGTCAATCGCGTCTGGCATCATCTCTTCGGGCGCGGCCTCGTCACCACGGTCGATAACTTCGGACGGCTCGGCGAGAAGCCGTCGCACCCGGAGTTGCTGGATTTCCTCGCGACCCGATTTGTTGAGCAAGGCTGGTCGTCGAAAGAGTTGATTCGCTATCTCGTCACCACGCGCGCCTACCAGATGTCGAGTGAAGTGTCGGCGCGGGCGGCGGAGATTGATCCCGGCAATGTCCTGCTCTCGCACGCGCGCACGCGGCGCGTGGAAGCGGAGCCCATCCGCGACGCGCTGCTGGCGATCAGCGGGCGGCTGGAAACCAACATGTTCGGCCCCGGCGTCAATGCGCTGGCCCCGCCGGCGCAGCAGCGGCGGCGCAGCGTGTATCTGATGGTGCGGCGGAATTTCCTCAGCTCGTTCCTGGAAACTTTCGACGCGCCGAAGCCGTTCACCACGCTGGGCAAACGCGATGTGACCAACGTGCCCGCGCAGTCGCTCGCCCTGCTCAATGATCCATTCGTGATCGAGCAGGCCGCGCAGTGGGCGGACGTCGTTTTGGCGGCTGAGCCGAATGCTGACGCGCGCGTGCGTCGGATGTTTGAGATGGCCTTCGCCCGTCCGCCCAGCGACGCGGAACTGGCCGGGAGCCGTGCGTATCTCGCCGACCTTTCGCGCGAGCATGGTGAGGGCAAAGACCAACTGGTCTGGCGCGACTTCGCGCAGTCGTTGTTCAACTTGAAGGAGTTCATTTACGTTCGGTGAAAGCTGCATGAACACATCGATGTATTCCCACGGCCGTGCACTCGCGCATCTCTCGCGGCGCGAAATGTTGCGGCGCTGCTCGCTTGGATTTGGCGGGCTGGCGTTGTCGGCGTTGTTGTCGGAAAAGATTTTTGGCGCGGCGGCTCCGGCGGGACTGGTGCGGGCACCGCATTTCCAGCCGCGCGCCAAGCACGTCATCTTCGCCTACATGAGCGGCGGCGTGTCGCATCTCGACTCGTTTGATCCGAAGGTGGAATTGAAGAAGCGTCACGGCCAGCCCATGCCGGTGCCGGTGAAGCCCACGATGTTCAACGACAACGGAAACATCATGGCCAGCCCGTGGGAGTCGCGTCCGCGCGGGCAGAGCGGCATCGAGATCACGGACTTGTTCCCCCAACTCGCGGAACTCGCTGATGACCTCGCGGTGATTCGCTCCATGACCACCAAGGTGAACGAGCACGCGCAGGGCAGTTATATGATGCACACGGGTTTTCCGTTCGCGGGTCATCCGAGCGCGGGCGCATGGACGGGCTACGGGCTGGGCTCGGAGAATCAGAATCTGCCGGCGTTCGTGGTGCTGCAAAGCGGGGGCGCGACGGTACCGCACGGCGGCGTGGGCATGTTCGGCGGCGGTTATCTACCGGCGGAGTTTCAGGCATCCATCCTGCAAGTGGATCGCGACCCGGCGCTGGCGAATGTGAAGCCCGGCGAGCGCGACGAACTGCAAAAGCGGAGGCTCAGTTTCATCCGCGATCTGGACACGCGCTTTTCCGCGACGGCGGGCGAGCCGCAGATCGACGCGGCGATTCGCAATTACGAAACCGCTTACCGGATGCAGACCGCCGTGCCGGAACTGTGCGACATCACCGGCGAAACGGAGGCGACGAAGAAACTCTACGGACTCGAATCCAAGGATGCGCGCACGGTCGCCTACGGCAAGCAATGCCTCGTGGCGCGGCGATTGATTGAACGCGGCGTGCGGTTTGTGGAACTGAGCTGCCTGACCACGAACATCGGCGCGGGCAACGCGGGCAATCCGTGGGATCAGCACGGCCAGATCAAGGAAGGTCACGGCCTGATGGCGCAGCAGGTGGATCAGCCGCTGGCCGGATTGATCCGCGACCTGAAATCACGCGGGTTGTTGCAGGATACGCTCATCATTTTCACCGGCGAGTTTGGGCGCACACCGTTTTCGCAGGGCGGCAGCGGGCGCGATCATAATCCGTTCGGCTTCAGCATGTGGATGGCAGGCGGGGGCGTGAAAGGCGGCACGGTCCTCGGCGCAACGGATGAACTCGGCTATCACGCGGTGCAGGATTCCTGCACGACTTACGATCTCTGGGCCACGGTGCTGCATCTGCTCGGGCTGGATCACGAGCGATTGACGTATCGTTTCGGCGGGCGCGATTTCCGGCTGACGGATGTGCATGGGCAGTTGCTGCGCGGCGTGCTGGCGTGAACTCGTTAGTCGGGCAGCCGTCCCGGCTGTCCTAGTCCGGCGGGGTCTCGCCTGCCGGATCAACACCAGCCGGGACGGCCAGTGGACGAGTGGCAGCCGAGACGGCTGCCCCACTAGCGAAGTGCGCGGGCCGCGTTCGCTGTTGAATCAGCCTCCCTCCATTGGCAAGTTTGCCCGCGATGAATCATCTCGCCCGCGCCAGGGAAGTTTTCGACATCGAAATCGCCGCGCTCAAAGCGGTGCGCGCGCAGCTCGATGACGCTTTCGTGCAAGCGGTCGCGCTCGTCGCGGGCACCGTGTCGCAGCGCGGCAAGATCATCGTGGTCGGCATCGGCAAGTCTGGCAACGTGGGCCAGAAAATCGCCGCCACGCTCACCAGCACCGGTTCCACCGCCGTCATTCTCAGCCCCGTGGATGCGTTGCATGGTGATCTCGGGATCGTCAACGACGGCGATGTCATTCTCGCGCTCAGTTATTCCGGCGAGTCGGAGGAGCTGTTGAACCTGATGCCTGCGCTCAAACGTTTCTCCATCAAAATCATTTCCATCACCGGTTCACCGAAGTCTTCCATCGCGCATCATAGCGACGTGGTGCTGAACGTGCATGTGCCGAAGGAGGCGTGTCCGTTCAATCTCGCGCCCACCGCCAGCACGACCGCGACGCTGGTGATGGGCGACGCGCTGGCGATGGCGGTGCTGGAGGCACGCGGTTTCAAGCAGAGCGACTTTGCGAAATATCATCCTAGCGGGGCGATTGGCCGCGCTCTGCTCGTGCGCGTGAAAGACATCATGCGCCGCGACGGTCGCAACGCCGTCGCTTCGCACAAGCTGAACGTGCGCGAGGCGCTGATGGTGATGACGCACGCGAAATCCGGGAGCCTGAGCGTGGTGGATGCGCGCGGCAAGCTGGTGGGCGTGTTCACGGACGGCGATTTCCGCCGGCGCATGGCGGAGGATGACGCCTTGCTCACCAAGCCGCTCGTGAGCGTGATGACGAAGAATCCCATCTGCATCCGCGACGAAGCGCTGGCCGCCGAGGCGTTGAAGATTTTCAACGAGCGGAGCATTGACGACCTGATCGTGGTCAATGCGAAGAAGGAGCCGGTGGGGCTGGTGGATTCGCAGGACTTGCCGAAGCTGAAGCTGATGTGACGGACGGTCAGTGGATCGCGGGGCGGGCCGCGCCCCACGCGCGGGCCGCCCCGGTCAAAATCGGCCTTAGCGGCCCAGCCCGGAGGCCACCAGTGTGCGGGCGATTTTTTTCATCTGCGCCTTCGAGGGATAGTTCGGGTCCGCGATTAGCGCCCGACCGCGCGCGACGGCGGACGCTCGCATGTCCGGCACTTCGGCGAGAGACATTTCGAGGGAACGGCTGCGGGCAAAACTGGTCCCGGCGGGGCCGGATTCGGGGCTGGTTGCCCGGTTCAGGGCCAATGAATGGTCACGGGTGATGGTCGGAAAAGTCATTTCAATTTTCATAAACTTGCTCACTTCTGAGTCAAATATCGGCACACCTGTCCCGAACTTGAGCATTTCCAAAATATTTTTTTCAGAAGACAGGCCAGATATTTTCATCCTGCTCCGTCGGGGGAGACGTGTTCGGGGAAGGGCTTTACGGCTGAAAACGCACTCGCAGAGGCGACAGTTGATGTGCGCGGATGAGTTGCATAAACTCCGCGGCATGTTCACCACCACGCAACCGGCGGGCGACATGACGCGCGCTCGCGCGGCGCT
>JANOAY010000771.1:0-2833 GCA_031411375.1 Pedosphaera sp.
CATCCCATCGTGGGCGACAAAATTTATGGCGGAGACGAGCAGATTTATCTGCGCTTCGTGCGGAGCGAAATAACCGAAGCGGATCGCACGCGGATGATTATGACCAACCATGCGCTGCACGCAGCGCGACTGGGCTTTCGCTGGCGGGAACTCGACTGGAGTTTTGCCGCCGCGCCTAGGGAGGAGTTCCAAAAGTTCCTGCCGCCGCGACCGATGGTGGCTCGGGCCAACGAGCCGCACCGTTGACGTTGCCGCCGCGCCTTCCCTAAATTCTCGGCGTTCGCCGTTCACGGCCAACTCCATGAATCTTTTTTCGCGCGTCTGGAACTCAACGCTCGGCAAGAAATACATCATGGCCCTCACCGGGGCCGCGCTGTTTCTCTTCGTCGTCGGGCATCTCATCGGCAACCTGCAAGTCTTCGGCCCGCCGGAGCTCATCAACACTTACGCCCACTTCCTCAAGAGCAAGCCCGGCCTGCTTTGGGGCGCGCGCCTCGGCCTGCTCGCGATGGTCGGGCTGCACATCGCGGCGGCGGTCACGCTCTCGGCGGCGAACAAGGCGGCGCGGCCTGAACCTTATGCGGGCAAGTCGGCCTACGGTTCCACTGCCGCGTCGCGTTACATGCTGGTGAGCGGGTTGGTCATCGCGGCGTTTGTCGTCTATCACCTCGCGCACTTCACCGCGCTGCTGCCGGGCATCAATGGTGTCGGCGATTTCCGCAAACTCACGACTGTGTTGCACGGCGAGACGGTGCCGGATGTGTATGCGACGATGGTGCTGGGCTTCCAAGTTTGGTGGGTCGTGCTATTCTACCTCGTTGCGCAGGCGCTGCTTTTCATGCACCTCGGTCACGGTGTGGCCTCGATGTTTCAATCGCTCGGCTTCCGCAATCACGTCTGGTGGCCGCGCATTCAAATGCTGGCGAAGGTGGCGAGCATCGCGATTTTCATCGGCTACGCAGCCATTGCGGTCGGACTTTTTATGCGCGTGGGAATTGATCCTGATTACGTGAAAAACAAGCAACATGAGGCGCAGTCCGCCCCAGTTTCCGCCCCTGCGGTGGCAGGAAAGGAGGCCAAGTAACATGGCTACGCTGAATTCCAACATCCCCGCCGGCCCGCTCGCCTCGAAGTGGGAGAAGCACAAGTTCTCCACCAAGCTGATCAATCCGGCCAACAAGCGGAAATACAAAATCATCGTCGTGGGCGCGGGACTCGCGGGCGCGTCGGCGTCGGCCACGCTGGCGGAGCTGGGCTACGAGGTTCACAACTTTGTCTTCCACGATTCGCCCCGGCGCGCGCACTCGGTCGCGGCGCAGGGCGGCATCAATGCGGCCAAGAATTATCAGAACGATGGCGACTCGGTGCATCGTCTTTTCTACGACACGATCAAGGGCGGCGACTTTCGCGCGCGCGAAGCGAACGTCCATCGCCTCGCCGAGGTGTCGGTCAACATCATCGACCAGTGTGCGGCGCAGGGTGTGCCGTTCGCGCGCGAATACGGCGGGTTGCTCGACAACCGCTCCTTCGGCGGCGCTCAAGTTTCGCGCACGTTCTATGCGCGCGGCCAGACCGGACAGCAGCTCCTGCTCGGTGCGTATTCCGCACTCTGCAAGATGATCGGCAGCGGCGGGGTGAAGTCCTACACGCATTCCGAGATGCTCGATCTCGTGGTCGTGGACGGACACGCCAAGGGCATCATCGTGCGCAATCTTCAGACCGGCGAAATCACGCGGCACAGCGGCGACGCGGTCGTGCTCGCGACCGGCGGCTACGGCAACGTCTATAACCTCTCGACCTACGCGCGCGGCGCGAACGTCACGGCGGGCTGGCGTGCCTACAAGCGCGGCGCGTGCTTCGCTAATCCCTGCTACACGCAGATTCATCCGACGTGCATCCCGGTGAGCGGCGACTACCAGTCGAAGCTCACGCTTATGTCGGAATCACTGCGCAACGACGGCCGCGTCTGGGTGCCGAAGCGCAAAGAGGATTGCGGCAAGAAGCCGGCGGACATCGCTGAAGGCGACCGCGATTATTATCTGGAGCGGATGTATTCCGCGTTCGGCAATCTCGCGCCGCGCGACATCGCTTCACGCGCCGCCAAAACGGTTTGCGACGAAGGCCGCGGCGTCGGCGAGACGGGCCTGGGCGTGTATCTCGATTTCTCCGCTGCCATCGCCCGGCTTGGCGAGGCGAAAGTGCGCGAGCGCTACGGCAACCTGTTCGCGATGTATCACGAAATCACGAACGAGAGTGCCTACCAGACGCCGATGCGGATTTATCCCGCCGTGCATTACACGATGGGCGGCCTGTGGGTGGACTACAACCTGATGAGCAACGTCCCAGGCCTCTTCGTGCTCGGCGAGGCGAACTTCTCCGACCACGGCGCGAACCGCCTCGGCGCGAGCGCGCTGATGCAGGGCTTGAGCGACGGCTACTTCGTATTGCCTGCGACCATTTACGGCTACCTCGCCGGGCAGAATCCCGGCAAACGTCCCGCGACGGACAACGCGTCGTTCACCCATGCTGAGGAAAATGTTCAGACGATGACCAATCGTTTGCTCAGCAACATAGGCATGCGCACGCCGGATAGTTTCCACAAAGAACTCGGCAAGCTGATGTGGGATCACTGCGGCATGGCGCGCACCAAGGACGGCCTGGAAAAGGGCATCACGGCCATCAGCGCGCTGCGCGAGGAATACTGGAAGAACATCAGCGTGCTCGGCGAGGCGTCCGACTGGAACCAGTCGCTCGAACGCGCCGGACGCATCGCCGACTTCATCGAACTTGGTGAACTGATGTGCCGCGACGCGCTGATGCGCGAGGAAAGCTG
>JANOAY010000772.1:0-2004 GCA_031411375.1 Pedosphaera sp.
GGTTCACGCCCACCTTGCCGCCGACCGAACTGTCCACCTGCGCCAACAGCGTCGTCGGGACTTGCACGAACGCCACCCCGCGCAAATAGGTCGCTGCGACGAAGCCAGCCAAATCACCCACCACACCGCCACCCAACGCGACGATGAACGACTTTCTTTCCAGCCGATGTTTCGCCAGCGCGTCGTAGCAATCCTCCACCACCCGCAAACTCTTCGCCGTTTCGCCTGCGGGAATTGTCACGAGCACGGGATCAAATCCCCCGGCCTTTAGCGCAGCCAGCGCGGCCTTCGCGTAGCGCGGGCCGACATGGCGATCCGTGATGACCGCGCAGCGGGAACCCAAGCCCAGCCGCGCGCATTCCGCGCCGAGGCGTCGAAGGCAACCCTTCTCAATGAGGATGTCGTAACTCCGGCCGCCCAGCGGCACATGGACCTTGCGCATGGGCCGACATTACGGGGAGCGGGTGCCTTGTTAAAAGGGCAAATCGATGAGACGCGACGACCCGGCACCCGACTTGGAGGTTCTGATGCTGCTTCGGGAAAAGCTACTGACGGCGTATGAACGTCGTCGGTGAATCTTCGCGAACAGGAATGTGAGAAGTGAGGAAGGGACGGGCGTCACTCGCGGTCTGGGTCGCAGGCGTGAGTTCAAAGCCTGTTTCTTCAACCCAGCGGACGGGCAGCGATTGTCGTTTGGTCGGCGTATGTTCCGAATCTTTCATCGAGTCAGTTCAAGGGGACGGCCGATCCATGCCAGCCCGGCGAGCCGGGGTTAAAGTGCCAAGCCCCGCGTAGCTCGGCTCGCCATGCAACTGGAATCAACATCGGCAATGGCTCGCAGAAACTGAACGAGCCATGCGCGCGCCCGGATGCACCCTTCTGAAGCAGACCCGCAGAAATTTCTCGCGTCACTCATCGCCATGCTCCAACAATCTCCCCGCCAATGCGGCCCCGGACCGGAGCGCCGCCGCGACATGAAAGCAAAAATCATCATCACCCCGAAAAAGGCCGTGCTCGACCCGCAGGGCAAGACCGTCCAAACCGCGCTCGACCACATGGGCTACAAGAACGTCGGCGCCGTGCATGTGGGCAAATATCTCGAAATCGAGCTGACCGGCTCGAACAAGGACGAAGCCCGCCAGCAGCTTGACGAAGCCTGTCACAAGTTCCTGAGCAACCCGGTCATCGAGGATTACCGGCTGGAGATCGTGGAATGAACTTCGCCGTCCTCCAGTTTCCCGCCTCGAACTGCGATCAGGATGCCGTGCATGTTCTGGGTCAGGTCTTCGGCCACTCCGCGCGCCTCGTCTGGCACAAGGAAACCTCGCTCGGCCCCGTTGACGCGGTCATCGTGCCGGGCGGTTTCAGCTACGGCGATTACCTGCGCTGCGGCGCCATCGCGCGCTTCAGCCCGGTCATGCAGGCCGTTCAGCAATTCGCTGCCAACGGCGGCGCCGTGCTCGGCATCTGCAATGGCTTCCAAGTGTTGTGCGAAGCCGGCCTGCTGCCTGGCGCGCTGATTCGCAATCGCTCGCTCCAGTTCCGCTGCGAACACGTTTACCTCAAGACTCTCACCACCGATTCACCGTTCACGAACCAGATTCCTGTGGGGAAACCTCTCCGCATCCCCATCGCGCACGGCGAGGGTTGCTACTTCGCCGACGCGGAAACCATCGCTCGAATGAAGGCCAACCAACAGGTGCTCTGGCAATACGTCGATGCCGCCGGAGCCGTGACCGAGCTGGCGAATCCAAATGGAGCCGTCGAAAACATCGCCGGCATCTGCAACGAGCGTCGCAACGTCGCCGGACTCATGCCGCATCCCGAGCGCGCCTGCGAAACCCTGCTCGGTAGTGATGACGGACGCTTCATCTTCGAGAGCCTCATCCGCTGGTTGGAAAAACGCCCCGGGACCAAGGCGGCCTGACCGCAGAATTTAGTTTGAAACCAAGACCGGGCTTGAGGTTGGGCTAGGTCGTGGCATCTTCGGAGGCATCGGCGTCG
>JANOAY010000773.1:0-2413 GCA_031411375.1 Pedosphaera sp.
AATCGACAGCGACCTGGCGCAGCAGAGCAAGTTCGGCTTGCGCCGGGCAAGCGGCGTCCTGCCTGATGGAACGCCCTTCGCGGTCCCCGATACCAGCCCCCTGCCAGTCCCGGTCGCGGTGCCGGAGAATGCGGCGGGCCAGGTCATCTGGCTGGTGATGCCCGAAGCGCTGGCCAATACCCGCGAGGTGGACGGGCCCCAATCGGACGGCGCCAGCCGTTTCGTCAGCCGGAAAAAATTTCCCGTTCCCTAAACTTCACGAATCATTTGCCGTTATCTTTCCACGGTGCTTAGAGTCGCGCGCGCACAATGAAGAAGGTTCTCGTCATAGACGACACTCCCGAGATTCGGATGATCATCGAGGAGACGTTGAACATGTTTGGGTTTGACACGGTGCTGGCCGAGGACGGCGAGAGCGGCGTGCAGATGGCCCGCGAGCACCTGCCCGACCTCATCATCTGCGACGTGCAGATGCCCAAGCTCGACGGCTTCGGCACGCTCGCGCAGCTCCGCGAACATGAGAGCACGGCCACCATCCCCTTCATGTTTCTGACCGGCCAGGTCGAGCGGCCCAACATGCGGCGCGGCATGGAAATGGGCGCGGACGATTATCTCACCAAGCCCTTCACGCCCTCCGAACTGCTCGCCGCCGTCAATGCGCGCCTGGAAAAAATCGCCGAGACCGAGCGCAAGACCGAGAAGAAGCTCGACGAGCTGCGCGGCAAGATCACGCTGACCATGCCGCACGAATTGCGGACGCCGCTCAACGGCATCATGGGCCTGGCCTCGATTCTCATTGATGGCCACCAGGACATGCAGCCCGCCGAGTTGCTCGACAACGCGCGGATGATTCATCTCTCGGCCGAACGCCTGCACCGGCTGATCGAAAACTTCCTCGCCTACGGCCAGATCGAGCTGATGGCGAAGGACGCGAAGAACATTCTCATCACGGCCAGCGCCAGCACCACGCCCACCGCGCCCATCATCACCGACACCGCAAACACTGTCGCGGCGCGCTGGAAGCGCGAGGCCGATCTGCGCCTCGAAGTGCGTGGCTGCATCGTGCCGGTCATCCCGGAGAGCTTGCAGAAGGTCGTCGAGGAATTCGTGGACAACGCGTTCAAGTTTTCCGAACCGGGCACGCCGGTGCGCGTCATCGCCGGCGCGCTGGATCAAACTTTTTCGCTCAACGTCCTGAACAGCGGACGCGGCATGACGGCGGAACAGATCAGCAAGATCGCGCCGCACATGCAGTTCGAGCGCGAGAAGTACGAGCAGCAGGGCGCAGGACTGGGCTTGATCATCGCGAAGCGCCTGACCGAGTTGAACGGCGGAAATTTCTCCATCAACAGCGCGCCCGGCCGCGAGACGCGCGTGACGGTGAACTTCCCCGCGCCGTCCATTTTGCAGAAGCGGTGAGGGACGGAAGCGCCTTCCCGCAGTGAGGCAGCTGGCGCGATTCCCGCCGCCGCACCATCACAGCGAGGTGCGTGGCGCTGCTCGCACAGGGAAACGGCAGCAGCCACTTCCTCACCACTGCAACCACTGCAAACGCTTCGCCACTTCCTCCGCGTTGGCGCGGCTGTTGAAGCTGGAGATGCGGAAGTAGCCCTCGCCCTTCGAGCCGAAGCCGCTGCCGGGCGTGATGACCACGTTTGCGTCGCCGAGAATTTTGTCGAAGGCCTGCCAGCTCGTGACGCCCGCCGGAGTCTGCGCCCAGATGTATGGCGCGTTCACGCCACCATAGACGGTGAGTCCCGCCGCCTTCGCGCCCGCGACGAGCACGCGCGCGTTGCCCATGTAATGTTCGATGAGCGCGGCGACCTGTGCTTTGCCCTCGGGTGTGTAGAGCGCCTCGGCCGCGCGCTGGATGATGTAGCTCACGCCGTTGAACTTGGTGCTCATGCGGCGGTTCCACAGCGGGTGCAGCGGCTTGAACTCGCCGCCGTTCGTCTGCGCGAGCAGGGACTTCGGCACCACCGTGTAGGCGCAACGCACGCCGGTGAAGCCGCCGTTCTTCGAGAAGCTGCGGAACTCGATGGCGCATTCGCGCGCGCCGGGAATTTCATAAATCGAACGCGGCAGCGCGGGATCGGAAATGTAGGCCTCGTAAGCGGCGTCGAAGAGAATGATGGCGCGATGCTTGAGCGCGTAATCCACCCACGCCTGCAATTGCGCGCGCGTCGCCACCGCGCCGGTCGGGTTGTTCGGCGAGCAGAGATAGACCACGTCCACTTTGTGCTTCGGCGGCTCGGGGATGAAATTGTTCGCCGGCGTGCAGGGCAGATAGGTGATGCCTGCGAACGCGCCGGATTCATCTGCGTCGCCGGTGTGGCCGGCCATCACGTTCGTGTCCACATAGACGGGATAGACCGGATCAGAAATGCCGAGCTGATTCTGGCCGCCGAGAATG
>JANOAY010000774.1:0-2338 GCA_031411375.1 Pedosphaera sp.
GCGCGACTTCGGCGTCCGCACATTTGGCATCCCGGACAATCCCGGCTACCTCGGCGTGTGCTTCGTCGCGGTGGTCACGGCGAACAGCCCGGCGACGCAACTGGCGACGCCGGCGAACTGGGAGGCGGTGCTGTGGCATGAGTTCGCGCACGTCATCACGCTCACCATGACGAGGAACAAGATGCCGCGCTGGTTGAGCGAAGGCATTTCCGTCCACGAGGAGTTGCAGGCCAATCCCGCGTGGGGCCAGCGCATGACGGTGCGTTATCGCGACATGATTCTGGGCGAAGACTTCGTGCCGATTAGCGAACTGAGCAGTGCCTTCCTCGCGCCGAAGACGCCGATGCATTTGCAGTTCGCCTACTACGAGTCGGCGCTGGCGGTGGAATTCATCGTCAAGAATTTCGGCTTCGACGCGATCAAGAAAATCCTGCGCGACCTCGGCGAAGGCATTGAGATCAACAAAGCCATCGCGACGCACACGGGCGAGATGGACAAGCTGGAGGAGGACTTTGCGAAGTTCGCGCGCACACGGGCCGAGGCGCTCGCGCCGGGACTGGACTTCGCCAAACCCGAGCCAGCCGACCTGCGCTCGAAAGAATGGCTCGCGGAAAATCCGACGAACTACTGGGCGCTGCAACGTCGCGTGGTGAATGCGTTCGCCGAGAAGGAGTGGAGCAACGCCGTGCCCGTGCTGGAAAAACTCACTGAGCTGTTCCCCACGCAAGGCGGCGAGGACGGCGGATGGGTGCTGCTCGCCCGCGCGCATCGCGAGATGAACAGCACGAACGCCGAGCGGGCCGCGTTGATGAAGGCCGCCGCACTGGATGGTGATTTGCCGGACGTGTATTTCCGCCTCGCCGATCTGGGTGCGGCCGGGAAGGACTGGAGTTTGGTCTTCACGAACGCTCGCCGCGCGCTCGCCGTGAATCCGCTCGTGCCGTACCCGCATCGCCTGCTCGCGCAATCGGCGGAGGCCGAAGGGCATGACCCGGAGGCGATCACCGCGAACCGCATTTTGCTGCGCCTCGATCCTCCCGACCCGGCGGACACGCATTTCCGCCTCGCGCGGTTGTTGCACAAGAAGTCCGATCCCGAAACGAAGCGTCAGGTGTTGCAAGCCCTCGAAGAAGCGCCGCGCTATCGCGAGGCTTTGAAGCTATTGCGCGAGTTGCAGGGCAGGGAGCCAGCGGAGAAACCCGCCCCGGCCCAATGATTGACGCGGGCAAATCGGCAGGAGTCGCGGAGAGCCTTGTCCGCAGTTCCTCACTCACTCCGCTTAGTGTCGTGACTGTTTCAACGCAAAGTCGCAAAGGCGCCAAGACGCAAAGGGAAGAGGGACGGAACCGTTTTGCTGACTCCAATAGTCGTCGTGCTTTCAAAATTCATGGCCTTTCTTTCTCCGCGCCTTTGCGTCTTTGCTCCTTTGCGTTAAGAAAAATGCTTCGTATTGCTGGAGACCGGATGGAACTCCGATCTTGCTCCGCCGGACGCGGCTGTCCGCTGCTCCGTTTGCTCATCGCCATCCCATGAACCGGCGGCGCAAATTTTTTCTCACGCTCGCGCTCACGGCGTCCTGCCTCACGCTGGCGCTGGCGCAACGATTCTTCAACGAAAGCGGCGACGACCGCGAGGACACCTCGCACGAGACCGAAGGCGGCGTGATCATGCGCGGCCAGCGGATGGTGCGGACGCCCGGCGTGAGCTTCGACGAGGAGACCACGACCACCGCGCGCGCCGTGACCACGCACAGCACGGACGTGCCGGTGTGGACGAACGCGCCGGGTTTCGAGCAGGACGCGTTCACGTTTTGCCGGCTGCGTTTCATCAGCGCGTATGGCGGGCGGCGGTTGTCGCGCGGGAGCTGGAGCACGGACTTTCCCGACAGCGACATGAATTTGTCCTACCGCCTTCAGCAGATGACGTCGCTGAAGGTCAATCCGGATGGCCGCTTCCTCCGTTTGAACAGCAAAGACCTTTACAGCTACCCGTGGATTTACATGGTCGAGCCGGGGCGGCTGGCGTTGAGCGAAGAGGAGGTGAAAATTCTCCGCGACTACCTGAACAACGGCGGCTTTTTGATGGCGGATGATTTCTGGGGTGACATCCAATGGGAGAATTTCGCGGGTGAGATGAGGAAAGTTTTTCCCGAGCGCGAGTTCAAGGAGCTGGAGATGAGTCATCCTGTCTTTCACACCGTCTTCGATCTCAGGATGCCCAAGCAGCAGTTGCAGACGCCGAACGTGGGTGACGCGATGGAAAGTTTGAATCCAAACAGCCCCTACTTCGGCAGCACCTGGGAAACGCGCAGCGGCCCGAGCGCGGAGGAAATGCACGT
>JANOAY010000775.1:0-6629 GCA_031411375.1 Pedosphaera sp.
GAAGCGCGTGGCCAAGCCGTATCAGGCCAGCCCGAGCGGCGCGCTCGTCGAGGGCAGCATCTACTTCCTGAAAGGCCCGCTGCCGGATCGCACGCGCACGCCGTTTCCCGCCGGGGGACTTTTCTCCACCGCCTCCGATGTCGCGCACTTTTACCAGATGATGCTGAACGGCGGCGTGTGGCGCGGGAAGCGATTGCTCTCGCTGGCGGCGGTGACAGAGCTGACGCGCACCCAGACCGGGGATTTGAAAACCGGCTTCGTGGACGGCATGAGCTTCGGCTACGGCTTCGCGGTGGTGAAGGAACCCGCCGCGAACACCACGCGCATGATGTCCTCCGGCGCCTTCGGTCACGGTGGCGCCTACGGCACGCAGTCCTGGGCGGACCCGAAGCGCGACCTGATCCTCATCCTCATGTATCAATGGTCGAAAGTGCCGAATGGCGATGCCTCGCCAATACGCGCAGCGTTTCAAGACGCGGCGGTCAAAGCGCTGGCGGAATAGCCTTCCCTCTCAGATCTTGGGTGGTTCCCAGAGAAATCGTGCAAAACGCACACGCCGGACCGCCCCGGACTGATTCCCGGGCACCCCGGAGCGTTTCCCGAGCACCCCGGAGCACTCCGGCCCCCTCGGGAAGTGCTCCGGACCCTCTGGGAAACGCTCCGGGGTGCTCGGGAAATGCTCCGGCCCCCCAAGGAAGCGCTCCGGGGTGCTTGGGAAACGCTCCGGAGCCAGTGGGCTACAGCCCGGGGCGGCCCGGCACCCGTGCGCAGGGCCGGGGCGAAGCTCCGGCCTCCCCCGGCATCGCGTCTGGTCAACGGTTCAGAAGTTCCAAGTGAAGTCCACGACCACGGAATGAATTTGGGCCGTGCCGGACTTGATGTCGCCGGACGAGCGGTCCACGTCCCAGGTGGCGCCCTCGGCGGAGAAGAATTTATAGCCGCCGCCCACCGACATGTTCGGATGGAACCGATAGCGCAGGCCGGCGAACGCCTGCCACGCGAAGACCACATCGCTGCCTGAGCCGTCCACTGTCGAGCCGTCCGGCCCCAGCACATGTTCGAGCGAAAGGACGCTCACGTTCCCGCCCGCGCCCACGCCGGCATACGGCACCCACTTGCAGTCCGGCTGGTCGTAACGCACCACCACATCGAGCAGCAGCGGGAAGTGCGACAGGTAGCTGTCGTCATTGTCCTCATCGTCATCGAAGTCGTAGTCGTCATCGTCATAGCCGTGGCTGTTCAAGTTATCGATCCGGTTGACCATGAACCCGGTCTCGGCCTGCACGCCGAGCCAGCGGTTGAAATGATAGCCGGCCGCCACGTTGAACTGCGGGCCGGGGTCGAGCTTGAGCTTGGCCCCGGGCGTGGAGATGAGGAAGCGATCCAGATCGACGTCTTGGGCGAAGGCGACGCCGGCATTGGCGTTCAGGTAGAAACCCTGGCTGCGGCCCAGTTGGGGGAACGCCAGCAGGCCCAGCGCGCAACCGCCGGCCAAGGCGCACGAACGGAAGGTGTTTTTCATAGTGCGATCAGTTTGAGCCACGGCGGGCCGGGGACGGCAAGCCGCATCTTGTCAATTTTCACGTCCGCGACTGGCGTGACCGGCGTGAGCTACCGAACCGGGGATTGCGCCCGCCGCCGCCGCCGACTATCAAAGGCCGATGCAATTGCCATCCGCTTCCCGACGACTCCGCGACGGCGTCGCGCGTCCGCAGTCCCATTCGTCATTCGTCATTCACCATTCGTCATTCCGCTAATGCCCCCCCGCGTTGCCATCATCGGATGCGGTCTCGTCGGCGAGAAGCGCATGAAGCTGCTCGCGCCCGGCACGGTCACGGTGGTGTGTGATTTGCAACTGGCCCGCGCCGAGAAGCTCGCCGCGCTCTCCCCCGGCTGCGCGGCCACAGACTCGGTGGAGAAGACCGTGGCGTCGCCGGACGTGGATTGCGTGATGATCGCCACGCTGAACGCCGCGCTCGCGCCCATCGCGAAACAGGCGCTGGCGGCCGGCAAACACGTCCTCGCGGAAAAACCCGGCGCGATCAGCCTGCGCGAGATGGAGGAGCTGGAAGTCATTTCCAAACAGACCGGCGCGCTCTATCGCGTGGGCTACAACCACCGCTACCATCCGGCGTTTCTGAAGGCGCGGGAGATTTTCGCGAGCGGCGTGCTCGGCCCGATGATGTTCCTGCGCGGGCGCTACGGGCAGGGCGGGCGCGTGGGTTATGACAAGGAATGGCGGGCCAATCCCGAACTGTCCGGCGGCGGCGAACTGATTGATCAAGGCGTTCACCTGATTGATCTCGCGGGCATTTTTCTCGGCGCGTTCACGCAAGTGGAAGGACATGTCGCCACGTACTTCTGGAACATGCCGGTGGACGACAACGCCTTCGTCAGCCTGCGCAACGCGGACGGCAAGACCGCGTGGCTGCACGCGAGCTGCACCGAGTGGAAGAACCTGTTCTCGCTCGAGATCTACGGGCGCGACGGCAAGCTCCAGATGGACGGCCTGGGCCGCAGCTACGGCGTGGAGAAACTCACCTACCACAAGATGCTCCCGCAGATGGGGCCGCCCGAAACCACCGTCTGGGAATTTCCCGGCGAGGACGACTCGTGGAAAATCGAGATGCAGGAATTCTTCGAGGACATTCGCCTGCGGCGCACGCCCGAGCCTGGCTTGCGAGAGGCGAAGGCGGTGCTCCAAGTCGTGGAGCGCATCTACGCGCGGGCGGCCCGTTAGCCGCCGGGCCGGCTGTCCGCATTCCATCTCTTCACTCCTGGCTCAACCGCTTCTTCGGCGCGGCGAAGAGCAGCGCGTGGGTCTCTTCCAAAATTTTCGGGATGCGCTCCGCGAAGGGGCTGCGCGCGAGCAAGGGGTTCCAATTCACCTCGCGAGCGCGCGCGGCGTTCTCGCCGGGGAACCAGTGGTCGGCCTGGCCCAGCAGGTTGTAACGCATCTGGCCCCACGCGGTCAGGTCGAGCGACTTGGCGTAAGTCCAGAGGCGCAAAATCTCCTGCACGTTGATCTCGCCCGGCACGTCCACGTATTCGGGCAGGCCCTCGAACCATCGCTCGCACCAGTCACGGCCCAGCGCAGACTCCATCGCCGCGCGCCAGCGCGCCTCAATGGGCGCGATGGTCTCGGCAATGCGGTCGTAGTAATTCATCGCGGCGACATGCTCGTCGAAATCCGTGGGCCGCGCCGCGCCGCAACTGAGCGTGTGAACCTCCGGGCGGGCGAGGCAGTAGAGGTCGTTGAACTGCATGGGCGTGAGCGGCGCGCACATCTGCGCGAGGCGCGGCGGCGGCTCGTAGAGTTTTCCGCCTTTGTCATTCGGGCTGATGATGAACACGCCCATGTCCAGCTTCCGCGCGGCCTGGATGGCCGCCCAGTTCAGGTCGTTCACGAAATACCAGTGGACGTTGAAGTAGTCGAAGCCGCCGCTGTTCACCGCGTCGAGAATGATGTCCGTGGTGGCGTGCGTGGAGAAACCGATGTGGCGCGCGCGGCCTTCGCTCTGAATTTCCCGCGCGGCTTCGAGGCAGCCGCCCTTCCGCAACGACCACTCCAGATGCTCGCGGTTGTTGATGCCGTGGAGCGAGAGCAAGTCCACATGGTCGAGCCGCAGATACTTCATGGACTTCTCGAAGATGCGGCGGAACTCGTCGGCGGTGGCGCACGGCGGCACCTTCGTTTGCACGATGATTTTCTCGCGCGGCAATGTGGGCAGCACGCAGCCGAGCTGCATTTCGGACGAGCCGTAGCCGCGCGCCGTCTCGATGTGGTTGATGCCCAGCTCGACGGCGCGACGGATGGTGGCTTCGAGATTGGCCTGGTTGTCCGCCGGCACGTCGCGCGGGTCCACGTCCTGCCACTTGTGCTGATAGCGCATCCCGCCGCAGGAGATGACGGGCATCTGAAGTTCTGTCTTGCCGAAGCGCCGATATTTCACGCGCGCAGCGTGAGGCTAACGCACAGAAACGGAAAGCGGGAAGTCGCGCGGGGGGCGCGTAACGCCGGCTTTCCAGCCGGCAGGTTGAGAGACTTTCCAGTCTCGTTTTGTTGGGATGGTCAGGAGGCGGCAGATTAAAAAAGCGCCTTTGGCCCGCCGGCAGAGGACACGCTAGGAACCGAGCAGCGCGAGAAGTTTCTGCGCCAAAACAATGACCGCCAGCAGCAGCGTGCCGGGAATCAGGCTCATTGGACTCGTCACAGTTCGGTTCACAGATTTGAAATCGGGAAACTCCAAGCAGGACTTGAGCCGGATCATTTTTAAGAAGGAACGAAGGAACGGTCTTGGCCGGTCAGGCTTCAGACCCGCTCCACCTCACGAGCGTACGTCCGCCGCAGTCCGCGCAGTGGCTTTCACTCGTCACAAACTGCGCCTCGCAGCGCGGGCAATACGCGGTGTGAATGGCTTCGCTGCGCGCGGGCGGGCGCAGCAGTTCTTCCAGATTCAATCCGCTGCGGCTGACACATTTCTCCGCCTTGCCGCGCAGCCGCGCGCGGAATGATTCCTCCGTTTTCACCGCCAGCGGATCGGCGAGCGGGCAGATGGGAAACATCGGGTGGTGCAGATCGAGAAGCACGCGACGCGCGAACGCGCGGAAATCTTCCGGGCGCAGCAGCACCTTCGCCACAGCCAGCACGTGGAAATCTTCGAGCAAGTGTTTGCCCAGCGCGTCCGTGGCGCGGATGGCCGAGGGCGGCGCGAGCAGCATGGTTAGGAAGGGCGTGAACCGTTCCTCATGTCTGCCGGGATACAGGCGTCCGTGCGCGCGGCGGAACAGGAACGCGATGGTCACGGTGTGCGCGAGCAGTCCGGCCGCGAGCCACCAGACCACGTTCAGAAAAGCGAAGCGCCAGACGAGCAGCGGCGCGAGCACGTAGAGGAAAACGAACAGGCTGTTCGCCAGCGCGCGCAAGGTTGTGCTTTGCTTTTGAAAGTCCTCCACGCGGACGCGGACGGCGGATTCGTCGAAGCTCGCCGCCAGCACGCGGCGGATGATTTCTTCGCGACGGCTGGCAGTGGCTTCGCACAGTTCGCGCAACTCCTTCACCACGCGGCGCGCGACGAAGGGCGACACCGCTTTGAGAAACAGTTCCTCGTTGACCAGCACCTTTCGTCCGTCGCGTGTGATGGATTTCATCTCGTCGAAGCGCACGAGGCGCGCGGTCGGCACGGGACGCCACGTTGGATTCAAACACGCGGCGGTGTGCGCGAACGCGGCTTCAGCGGAAAGCGAGAGCGAGGGTTGCTGGCCGAAGAAAACCGTGCCGAACGGCGGCAGCGGATTCGCGAACGTCACCGCGCCGTGCTGGTTCGCCAGCGTGCTGCCCGGATGCCGCAGTCTCCAGCGCGTGCGCCGCAATCCCCAAACGTTGAAGAAGCCCACCGCGCCGCGTCGCAGCCAGACCAGGCACTCGGCCAGGTAGAGCGTGATGAGCACCAGCAGCAGGCTTTCGAGATCGCCCATGTGGTGCGCGGGATGAATGGAGACGGCGGCGCGTCAGGCGTCGGTGTTCTTGTTGCGCCCGAGGACGATCCGCTTGAAGAAAGCGCCGATGGCCACGACGGCGATGATGACGAGCTTCCAGCCTTTTTTGAGAAACACCGCCAACGCGCCGAACAGCCCGAGCTTGGCCGCGCCCGCCGCCGCGCCGCCCACCACGAGCGCCGCGAGACCATACTTCGCGATCTTGTCGCCCTGTTTGTACTCGGCGTAACGCTCGCCCGGCTTGTAGTCGTACTTGGCGAGAAGCTGTTTGTATTCCGGCAGCGTCGCCGAAAGCTTGTCCGGATCGATGACGAGGTTCACGCTCATGATGCCTTTGCGCCCGAGCAGGCGGGTGTTGTAGTTGACGCTCTGCCCGCCGTCGCTTTCCACGCGAATGGCCCAGCCGAGATTGTGTGTTTCCGAATCGTACGCGGGCGGCTGATCCCAGCCGACGATCTTCATCATCGGCCAGCCGCGCTTCTTGCGCTCTTCGTTGCCGGCCTCGTTGCCCTTCTTGATCGCGGCCAGCATTTTGTCGGCGTCGAGCTTGTCCTTGTCGTCGTCCTTCACGTAGCCCTCTTCAGAAAAGTCGAAGATGGCGAACCAGTCCATGTTCGTGGGCGCGAACAAGGCGAGTTCGCTGCCGTCGGGAATGTTCCCCGACCACTCCAGCAGTTTGCGCGCGCCCTTGCCGTCGGTGAAAACAAAGCCCGCCGGGATTTCAAAACTCGCCTGCGATCCGATGCTGACCGGAGCCGGGCCGTGGGTCCACTTGACCTTGCTGGCGATGAGCGGGTCTTCCTTCGGCTCCGCCGCGCGGACGGGCAGAACGAGAGCGACGAGCAGACACCAGGCGAAGAGCGGGAAGCGAATCGAAGTCATGGTTCCTTTCATTGGTTTGTTGTGCATCAGGGCGGCGGCCGTTTGAGAATTCACCGGAGCGAGCAGAACCGCTTGGCGTTGCTATGAAGCGGCGCGTGCGCAGCGTCAAGCTCGCTGATGACGCGGCGCACACGGAGCGCGGTTTTTAACCCCGCACCAACGTGCGATGGTTAATGGTTTTCGCAAGTTCTTACGCGCCCGACTTGCGGAGGTTGCTGCGGGTTGGAAAACCCGCGCTCCGGGGAATC
>JANOAY010000776.1:0-2313 GCA_031411375.1 Pedosphaera sp.
AGTTCTGCAAACATCCAGCATCCACCGAAGACCGGAGCATACATCGGAGCCATCTTTCGTTTAGGAGTGAAAGACTTGGTGCTGGGGGTTGGCGTCTCCAGCAACAACGCGATCAGTTGCGCGCTCGGACTCACCCCGCAGGGGCGGATAGACATGGGTGCCAGTGTGGTGACGATGGGAACGGCAACTATCAAGTCCGGCGGGTTGGTGCGCGGTGAGATCGAAGGCACCGGTCATTTTCGAGGCCGGGTGAAAAAGCAGGGAGAAGAAATACAGGGACACTTCATCTTCTCTAAGTCGGAAAAAAATCGCACCGTTACCCGCCGCTTCGTTTTGCGGCACCGTCCTCCGGCGGTGGCTCCCACACCGACCGACGAGATTATTCCGCCCGCGCAATAAAAACGGGAGGAAGTCGAATCGCGCCAGCCATGAAAGAACGGGCGCGTTCACTAGGATTGCACCCGGCCCCGCCCAACGGTAGCTTCGCGCCATGATTACCGTGGAAACAACGGACACGGAGGTCCATGTGACCATCCCGAAGCATGAGGTGCCCGCCGCCCGGCTGAACTCGTTCCTCGACTGGCTCCGCCTCGAAGCCATCGTGCGCCGGAGTGATTTGACGGAAGCCGCCGCCGGAGAACTGGCCGAGGAAATCAAGCAGGGCTGGTGGGCGGCGAACAAGGATCGCTTCATCAAGCCCGCCTCATGAATCCCGACCGCGTGGTCGTGGATGCGAATCTCGCGTTCAAGACCCTGGCCTCCCAGCGCGGTGATTTGCGCGAACGGCTCGGCACTCCCACCCGGCTGGTGTTCTACAGCCCGCGTTTCCTGTTCGTGGAACTCTTCAAGCACAAGGAGCGTCTGGCCCGCGCGACCCGGCTCGGAGAAAAGGATTTGCTGGAAGCGCTGCACACGCTGACGAGCGGGCTGGAGTTCATCACCGAGACGGACATTCCCGTGGGCACATGGGTGGAGGCGTATCGCTTGTGCCGTGATGTGGATGAAGCGGACACGCCCTACGTCGCCCTCACGCTGCATCTCGACGGTCGGCTGTGGACTGAGGACAAGGTTTTGAAGGATGTGTTGCGAGCGAAGGGGTTTGATTCGTTCTTTGAACCTTAGCGCCTTGCGTAAGCTGTCGAATCGAACGCGTCCCGGCTCCGTCCATTCCTCCGTGCCAAACATTTCCCAGCCATGAAAGAACTGAGCGCGCCTTCGGCCTGTCCGGGTTTCAATGCGTTGCGGCATTCGCGCCGGCACGCCATCAAGGTCGGCGGGCTGGGCCTGCTCGGTCTCACCATGCCCAAGCTGCTGCGCGCGGCCGCCGCCCAATCCCCGGTCCAAAATCCCAAATCCAAAATCCCAAATCTCAAGGCCCGCGCGAAGAACGTCATCTTCCTCTTCCAATACGGCGGGCCGAGTCATGTGGACATGTTCGACATGAAGCCGAATGCGCCCGAGGGCATTCGCGGGCCTTACAAGCCCATCTCGTCCAGCGCGGACGGCATCCAGGTGTGCGAGAAATTGCCGCGCACGGCCAAGGTCATGGACAAGGTCACGCTCATCCGCTCCATGACGCACACGATGAAGAATCACAACTCGGCGGGCTATTACGCGCTGACGGGCCACGCGCCGCCGAGTGATGACCAGCGTCTGCGCGACTCGAACGAGTTGTTCCCCGGCTACGGCTCGGTGGTGGACAAGCTCGCGCCGCTGAAGGGCGGCGAGATGCCGACGTATGTTTCGTATCCTTACGTGTGTCGCGACGGCTCGATCACGCCGGGGCAGCACGCAAGTTTTCTCGGCAAGGAGCACGACCCGTTTTTCTTCACGAACGATCCGAACGCGCCGGACTTCGCGCTGCCGGAGCTGAGCCTGCCCGCGAACCTGACGCACGAGCGGCTGGAGAGCCGGCGGGAGTTGCAGAAGCTGGTGGACGCGCAGTCGCGCCTGCTGGACCACTCGGCGGCGGCGAAGGGTCTGGACGCGTATTACGACAAGGCGCTGGGGATGTTGAATTCCACGAAGCTGCGGAATGCGTTCAACCTTTCGGCGGAACCGCAGAAAGTGCGCGAGGCGTACGGACGCTCGACCTACGGACAAAGTTGCCTGCTCGCGCGGCGGCTCATCGAGGCTGGGTCGAAGTTCGTCACGGTGTATTTCTCCGAGAGCATCGGCGGGCAGAGCACGACCGGCGGCGGCTGGGACACGCACGGGTTCAACAACACGCGCATGTATCCGATCATCGAGAAGTATCACCTGCCGATCCACGAGCAGACGTTGCCGACGTTGCTCACGGACCTCGACGAGCGC